>NZ_JBEXCY010000007.1:0-35242 GCF_040605515.1 Dactylosporangium sp. NPDC005572
ACGACATCCACGAAGCGTTCATGAGCCTGGCCTGCTCCATCATCTGCTACCGCCGACTCATCAAATGATCATTCTGTTAGGAGTCGTTAGCCCACGTCGAGGGTCAGGCCGCAGGTGTCACAGTGGTAGTTGCGTTCGGTCAGGGCCCGTTTGGGTTTTCATTGTGCCGCAGCCCGAGCAGGTTTCGAGGACGGGTACCAGCGGTCGGCTATCACGAGCCGGCCGCCGTTCCAGGTGGTCTTGTACGCGAGTTGCCGGCGCAGTCCGGCGAACCCGGCGTCGGCGATGTACCTCGCGAGGCGCCGATGCTTAAGCATGCCCGACACGTTGAGGTCCTCAACCACGACCGTGCCATGCTCACACGCGAGTCGGGTGATGAGTTTGTGCAGGCCGTCACGGCGCAGATTCGCCACCCTGGCGCGGGCACGTGCGAGCCGGTCCGCGGTGCGCCGCCACCGGTTCGACGAACGCTGGCCGGTCCAGCGGTCAGATCTCCACCTGTGTTTTCGATGCCACAACGGTGGCAACGCCAGGCCAGTGCTCCAGTGCTCTGCGTGTGCATGGCGTCTCGTGCTGCGATAATGCCTATCGACACGCAGCAGGAGGCTGGAGATTCGGAACGTGGTGCCGGTTCGGCGCGGTTGTCACCTTCGCGGAATCGCAGTCGGCGGCGAGACTGGTGGCGAAGTCCGAGACTAGGATGTTTGGTGCGGCGTCTGGCCGCCAGTCTTCGGGAGCCGCGATGCAGATCTCAGCCACGCGCGGGCCGGGCCGAATCGTCGCGACGGTCTCCGGCGAACTCGACATCACCACCACCCCGCAGTTGCGGCAGGTTCTGCACGCGTGTATTGACCAGGGTGCGACCGCGTTGATCGCGGATCTGACTGAAGTGCCGTCGCTGGATTCGACCGCGCTCGGGGTGTTTGTCAGCGTGCAGAAACGCCTGCGCGAGTTTGGCGACGGCCTGATACTCGTTACGCCGCACGAGCACCTGCTGCGGATTTTCCGGATGACCGGGCTCGACCGCGTCTTCACCATCGTCGCGACGCTGCCCGAGGCCACCACCACGCCGGACGCGGCGGAGGTCTGACCAAGCCAACGCACCGAGCGTCGGGCCCGTCAGAGACAACCAGTCGGCTGCCGATCGCACCACTACGGCCAACTCTGCGCCACCGTGTTGGCTGTTCCTCATGTCGGACGATTCGAGTGGGTGCCCGCCACGTCCCCGATCGTGTGGGGCAACTGCCCGGGCCTTGGGTTGTCGGCGACCCCGGATGCCGAAGTCCCGGCTGTCCCCGTGACCTCGCTCTCCGTCTCCCCCGACTCGATTAACTGACATGATCGATTTGAACGCGTTCGGGAATCGCGTCTTGCAATTCGAACTCGTTCATCTTCAGAACGTCGTCGCCGGGCAGGCTTCGGACAACGCCCAGGTCGCGCGGTTGGCTGAGTGTTGGCACCCCCCCGACACGCGAACTCTGCCGCTTGGGTCGACGCTTGGTTGGTTGGCGCGCGGTAACGGTTGCCAGGTAAAGAGGTACGTTGAGGTGGCGAGGCCACACGCTCAGCTGGACGTGAGCATGTGTGCGTCGGATGGCGGTGCCGCCTACGTCGCTGGGGTGATGGCGGCGATCGTGGCTCGTGTGGCGGCCAGGAAGCGGTCGTCGTGGTGGCCGAGCCAGCAGTCGCGGCTGGAGTCGAGGTCGTCCACGAACGGGCACCGAGGGTGCTCGGCAGTGGCCCGCAGTTCGGTATGAGCGTCGGCGGCGGCCGGTCCGATTTCGGCCAGCAGGTCGAGGGCTTCGTTCCAGCGGAACCCGGGTGGCCGGCCGGTAACTTCCTTGAGCAGTGGGCCGATCAGCCCGGTGGTGTCGCCGGTGAGCCGCCAGATCGCGCGTGCGGCCGGCACCCTGGTCCGGGATGTCGAATCGGCCAGGAACGGTCGCAGCAACGGCGCGAGCGACGGGTCGGCCAGTTCGAGGGCGAGGTCGATGGCTGGCGGGCCCGGGTACTGCGGGGTGCGCTGGCGGAACTGCGTCCCGGCGCGGTCGAGAACGGTCAGGACCGTTGGGCGAATCTCGTCTGGGTTCGCTGTCCAGCGCCACAGGGCACGGGCGAGGCCGATGAAGTCCGGGCGTGCTGTGAGCAGGTCGAGCACTTGGGATCGCAGGTCCCGCCCGTGTTCGCCGAGCGCGTCGAGGAGGGTGTCGGCGTCGTCGTGGGGCAGGTCGTAGAAGCCGCCAGTCGAGCGGCCGCGCAGCGTGGTGAGCGCGGCCCGGGCCGCCTCCAGGGCCGGGCCGGGGTCGGCCCCGATGCGCCAGATGCCGATCCGCTCGGCGAGGTGGGAGACGCGCAGCCGGTCGGCTGCCTTGACGATTAGTGGCCCGTCGAGGGTGGCGCGCAACCGGGGCAGTACCGGTTGCGCGGCTCGACCGATCGCGGTAAGCGCGTCGAGGGCCCAGGCGTACACGTTGGTGTCCAGGAGTGCCTGCAACTGGGGGACGCCGGGTGCGGCCGGTGGACCCCAGGCGGCCAGGAGGTAGATGCCCCAGCGGTGCCAGTCGGCCGGGTCGGTTCGGGTGATCGCGTCCATCACCTCGCCGTGGAAGGGAACCCGGGCCTCGTGCAAGGCCTGCAGAGTGTCTTTGACGTGGGCGGCGTTGTCGAGCTGGGCCGCCGCGAAGGCGGGCCAGCGCGGATCGTCGAGCCAGACGAGCGCATCGAGCGCCGCCGGTGTCGTCGGGACCGCGTCAGCCAGGCTGTCGGCAGCCGGACGGGCGGCGGCGCCGGCCTCGCCCAGCGCGCGGGCCGCGTCGTGGCGGATCTTCGCCGGGGCGTCGACCAGCGTCCGTTGCAGCACCGGTACCAGCAGCGGCCGCGCCTGCCGTTCGGCCCGCACGACAAAGACTGCTGCGGCAGCGGCCTGCGCGCGTACCAGGTCGGACGAGGATGCCAGCAGCATTCCGAGCACGGCCGCGCCGTCTGCGCCTCGGTCTCCGAGACTGGTGATCAGGCCCTGCAGCGGGCTGGATTGCCAGCCCCACCACCAGCTTTTCTCCAGCGGCTCGCCGCCAGCCCACGCGTCACGGACCGCGTCGGTCGCCTCCGGCGTCCACGGCTGGGTCGACCGCGCTAGGATCAGCGTGGCGGCAGCGCGGATCGCCACCGGCTGGTCCGCCCCGAGGGACTCGCCGACGAGCGGTGTCTTGGTGTCCAGCCACTGCACGGCGGCCAGCAGGCGCGCCTTCATCTGTGGCTCGGCCTCAGCGGCGAACCGGGCGCGCAGCTTGGGCAGGCTTCGGCGCTTGCTCTTCGGGCACTGCGAGAGCGCGAACGCCACCCCGTCGCGGACCTGCGCGTCGGAATCCTCCAGCAACGGCGTCAACCGGTCGACCTCAGCGTCCACCGCCGTCCGAACCGCGCTGATGTGTTTGGTGCGCTGGTTGTTGTATGCGGCCATCTCGCCGAGTAACCAGGCCAGGCCGCCTCGGTGCAGGGTGGTGCCGTCGACTGGCCCAAAGCACTGACCTGGCTGCACGCCCGCACCGGCACGACCCTCGCACCCGAGCAGGAACAGGCAGTTCGCCTGACGCTGACGTCGAAGGTTGCCGTGCTCACCGGCGGCCCCGGCTGCGGCAAAAGCTTCACCGTCCGCTCCATCGTCACCCTCGCCGCCGCGAAAAAGGCCAAGATAACCCTGGTCGCCCCGACCGGCCGGGCGGCGAAACGCCTCGCCGAACTCACCGGGCACCCCGCCGCGACCGTGCACCGGCTCCTACAGCTACGCCCGGGCGGCGACGCCTCGTTCGACCGGGACAACCCCCTCGACGTCGACCTCCTCGTCATCGACGAAGCGTCCATGCTCGACCTGATCCTGGCGAACAAACTCATCAAGGCCGTCCCGCCCGGCGCGCACATCCTCCTCGTCGGCGACGTCGACCAACTGCCGTCCGTCTGCGCTGGCGAGGTCCTCCGCGACGTCCTTGCCGCGGACGCAGTCCCGCAGGTCCGGCTCACGCAGGTGTTCCGGCAGGCCGCCATATCCGGGGTCGTGGTCAACGCCCACCGCATCAACGCCGGCAAGTACCCCGAGTTCCAGGGCATGAGCGATTTCTTTCTCTTCCCCTGCGACGACACCGACAGCGCCGCCGCGTTGACCGTCGACGTCGCCTGCACCCGCATCCCCGCCAAGTTCGGCCTCGACCCACGCCGCGACATCCAGGTCCTCACCCCGATGCACCGCGGCCCCGCCGGCGCCGGCACCCTCAACACCCTGCTCCAGCAGCGGCTCACCCCCGGCCGCGACGGCCTGCCGGAACGACGCTCCGGCGGCCGGGTGTTCCGCATCGGCGACAAGATAACCCAGATCCGCAACAACTACGACAAAGGCCAAGCCGGGGTGTTCAACGGCACCCTCGGCGTCATCACCGCCCTATCCACCGACGAACAGACCCTCACCATGCACACCGACGAAGACGAATCCATCGACTACGACTTCGACGAACTCGACGAACTCGCCCACGCCTACGCCATGACCATCCACCGCGCCCAAGGCTCCGAATACCCCGCCGTCGTCATCCCCCTCACCACCAGCGCCTGGATGATGCTGCAACGCAACCTGCTCTACACCGCCGTCACCCGCGCCAAACAACTCGTCGTCCTCGTCGGCTCCCGCCGCGCCCTCGCCGCCGCCGTCCGTACCATCGGCGCCGGCCGACGCCACACCGCCCTCACCCACCGCCTCACCACCTGACCGAGGTCCGGACGTACCGTCAGCAAGCCGGAATACACCCGAACCAGCAGGTTGGCGTCTGTCGAGTGTGACGGCGCACTCACCCGCAGCAGCCTACGACAGGCCTTCGGTAGTCTGACAACCGTGGGTGCCGCAGGTTTGTGGGTGCTGAGCTGCGTCCTGGTGAGGTCGACACCGTGACACCGTGACACCGGGGTCGACCGGCCGACGGACATCGTTCCCGGCACCGTCCCTCCTCCCGCCGGAGCGGTTCGGTGCCGATCGGACAGGCCCGCGGCGGTGATGTCCATCGGTCCACGACTCGTCGGGCCAGGTCGGCGATGTGTTGAGCAGGAACCCGTGCTGGTCCGGCGGCCGCGGCTACCCGCCATCCTGTCCCGAGGTGCGGTTCACGCCGACGCGGCGAGCGCAGGCACAACCATCGTCGGAGCAGTTCGCTGCGGGCAGGCAGGCCGCCCCGTTCGACGGTGGTGGCGAGCAGCAGGACCCTACTCGCCCTCAGCCCATCCGCCGGGGAATCGGGGCCGCGGCTGCGGTGCCGACTGTCGCCGCCAGACTCGTCAGTCGCTCGTGGTGCGGGGACAGGCCGCAGGTGGGGTCGGTTGCGGCCGGATCGCCGGTTACCTGATACGCCTGGCAGAGGCAGCCGCCGAAGTCGACCTCGCGCAGCGTGCAGGAGCGGCACGGCTCGGGCATCCAGGCGGTGCCGCGGAATCGGTTGAAGGACGTTGATGAGTACCAGATGTCGCTGAGTGGACGCGAGCGGACGTTTTCGATGCCGAGGCCCGGTAGCTGTGCGGCGGCCAGGCAGGGCAGCGTGTCGCCGTTGGGCGCCACGACGAGCTGGCGGGTGCCCCAGCCGGACATGCACGGCTTGGGGCGGTCCGTGTGATAGTCGGCCGTCACGTACACAAGCTCAAGGGCGTCACCGTAGCGGGCGCGTGCCGTGGCCGCGTCCAGCTGGGCGGTCGCGACCTGCTGTACGGTCGGCATCAACGCGGCCCGGTTGCGCAGCCCCCAGCCGTAGAACTGGGTGTGTGCGAGCTCCAGCCGGTCGGCGCCTAGAGTGGCCGCCAGCTCGGCGATCGCGAGCAGCCGACCGACGTTCCCGCGGTGCAGGACTACGTTGACGGTGAGGGGAAGCCCGTATGCGCGCACTTGGCGGGCCAGGGTCAGCTTGCGGTCGTGTGCCCGCAGCCCGGCGACCTCGTCCGCCGCCGCCGGTGCGGAATCCTGGATCGACAGCTGCAGGTGGTCAAGGCCGGCGGCGGCCAGTTCCGCCAGTCGGGCCTCGGGGAGCGGGATGCCGCTCGTGACGAGGTTGCTGTACAGGCCGAGCGTGCGGGCGTGGGCGACGAGGTCCACCAGATCGGGGCGCAGCATCGGCTCGCCACCGGAGAGGTGCACCTGTAGGACACCGAGGTCTCGGGCCTCGGCGAGCACTCGGCGCCAGTCTGCGGTCGTGAGCTCGTCGCGGTACGCCGACAGCTCGACCGGGTTCGAGCAGTATGTGCAGTGCTGCGGGCACCGGTAGGTCAGCTCGGCGAGCAGCCCGAGCGGCGCCGGATCACGCGGTGGCGGGCCGAGGTCGTCGCCCGCGGTGTCGAAGCCGACGATCTCGGCCGGACTGCCGGTGCCGTCGAGTGCGACCAGTCGCCGATCCGCCAGGTCACCGAGGAGCGCGCTGACGTCCTCGGCGGACACGCCGTCGTAATCGCGCGTGAGGTCGTCGGCGATGTCACCAGACGTACGAACACCGTTACATCGGGCCACAATCTGCCCGGCCGTCTCGTTGAGCAGTAGGACACCCTCGGGATACAGCAGGGCTGGTCGGGCACGCACCCGGTCGTATACGAGCCGCACCCCGACGCGCAGACCGGCCACGCTCACCGCCCAGCCCCGGCGTAGTCGACAGTGTCGAGGATTGCCCACAGCACGTCACACTTGAACGACAACGCCGCGACAGCCGCCCCCTGCTGCTCCCGGGTCCGGCAATGCTCGAGCACGAGCGAAAGCGTGTACCGGCTGTCACGCCGCACGACCGGGATGCGGTTCTCGAAGTACGCGAAACCGTAGGGCTTGATCCAGTCGTAGTACCGCTGCCAGGCCCGGATCCGATCCGCCATCAGATCCGGCGAGAAGAGCTCGGTGAGCGCCGCCGAGGCGCCTTCGGTCCACGGCCTCGTGCGGCAGAAGTTCACGTAGCCGTCGACGGCGAATTGGACCCCGGGCAGGACGCGGCGTTCGTCACGCACCTCGGCGGGGTCGAGGCCCACCGCCTCGGCGAGGACGAGCCAGTCCTCCAGCCCGCCCTCGCCGTCGCCGGTGCCGTCCTGGAAGGTGATGCGCTCGACCCAGCGCCGACGCACCTCCGGAAGCGGGCAGTTGGCGATGATAGCGGCGTTCTTCTGAGACAAGCACCGCTGGTAGTGCCAACGGTTGGCCACCCACGCCCGGACCTCGTCCGGCGAGCAGCCGCCAGCGTGCAGACGAATGTGGAACGGGTGTTTGTCCCAGTAACGCCCCGAGAGTCCCCGCAACGCCGCGGTGAACTCCTCGCGACTCAGCGGGTGCTCGTCGGCCACGGATCGTTGGTTCCGGAGTACGCGGTGATCTCGGGCCGGGTCTCCAGGCATTCAACGCGCGGCGGTATCCAGCTCCGCCGGGCCGGCCCTGTGGGCTGGACCTGGTATTTTGCGGCCGGCATGGCCTCACCTCCGATGGTGCAGTATCGGAACTACTGACCGGAACCACTGGATGCCAATACATCGAGGCACCCAAAATGCACGCTGGCTGGCGGAAATCGCCGCCACCTCGCGAGCGTCTCGACTACCCGCGACAGCGGCCGGCATGCACCGGCACCCGAGGTATCCCGCCCTGATCGTTAGGCCTACGCCCGCAACAGCGCTGCTGCCCCGGAAACTGTCCAGTTCACCGAACATGCCCGGCCCCTGCCAACCGCGCCGGGTGAGGCACCGGAGCCGGGCCGGGTGAACGGGCGCCGACCTGGGGCGTCAGCCACGCGACGCATTGACCGGATCAGGCAGGCGCGGCATGCGAACATTCAGGGTGTCGACCTGGTACTCCACGAGCCCAGGCACGGGCGTGCGAACATGCCGCGCGTCAGAGCGTCGCCGGGCTCCATCGCATCGACGGGTTCGGTCGCCGCCGGCAGCAGCGAAGCCAAGCGCACCGTCCCCACAGCGAATCATCAGTCCGGCCAACAGTCCGGCTGTAGAACGTTGCCGTCATCAACTGTGCTCGGGCCCGAACGACCGCAGCACCTCATTGTCGAAGCGGACCGAGTCGTCGCCCAGGTTCCGGTCCGCAGGCGGGGCGCACCTAGGTCGCCCTCCGTGCAGCGGGTCAACACGACGCCGATGAGCAGACGCTGCACTTTGCTGGGTCTGCTCGTGGTTGCTCGGTGCACCCGTGTCACAGCGAATGGGTGTCGGCAACGGTGGACACCGGTGAGGGGGCGAGACAGTCTGGCAGTGTGCGCGTTGGTTGAGGGGGCTCCACGGCGTGTCGTTGTACTGGCGGATATTCCTACTCAACGCGGCGGTGCTGGCCGCGGCCATGGTGCTGCTCCTGGTCGGTCCGGTCACCGTCTCGACTCCAGTCGTGCTGACCGAGGCCCTGATCCTCACTGGAGGTCTGGCGGCGATGTTGGTGGCCAACGCCGTTTTGGTGCGGGTTGGGCTGCGCCCGCTGGATCGGCTCACCCGGGCCATGACGACGATCGACCTGCTGCGGCCTGGTCACCGGCTGGTGGTCACTGGGCAGACCGGGTTCGCCGGTCTCATCCGGACCTTCAACACCATGCTCGACCGGTTGGAGGCCGAACGGGCGGCCAGCACTGCCCGCGCGTTGTCTGCCCAGGAGGCGGAGCGGCACCGGATCGCACAGGAGTTGCACGACGAGATCGGTCAGACGCTCACCGCGGTGTTGCTTGAGCTCAAGCGTGTCGCGGATCAGGCGCCGCCGCCGATGCGCACGCAGGTGTACCAGGTCCAGGAGAGCACCCGCAACGGGCTGGACGAGATCCGGCGGATCGCCCGTCGGCTGCGGCCGGGTGTTCTCGAGGAACTCGGCTTGACCAGTGCGTTGAAGGCCCTCACCGCAGAGTTCTGCACCGGCGGGCTCAGCGTGCAGCATCGACTCGAGCACTGTCCGGACCTCGGCCGGGATGCCGAGTTGGTGCTGTATCGCGTGGCGCAGGAATGCCTGACGAATGCGGCCCGCCACGCCGGTGCCCGGCACGTCGTCCTCGTGCTGGCCCGCCGCAGCGCGGAGGTGCCTACTGGGGTGGAGCTGTGCATTCGTGACGACGGCCGGGGGCTGGGCGGCGCCCCCGAGGGCGCGGGCATCCGCGGGATGCGCGAACGGGCGCTGCTGATCGGGGCCGATTTCGCGATCGGACCCGCCGCGGGTGGTGGTACCGAGGCTCGGCTGCGGGTGCCGCTGCAGAGCGCGTGACGGAGAACGAGTGACATGGCTGGACTGACCCGGATCTTGCTGGCCGACGACCACGCGCTGGTGCGCCGCGGGGTGCGGCTGATCCTCGACAACGAGCCCGACCTGACGGTCGTGGCCGAGGCCGCCGACGGTGCCGAGGCGGTCGAGAAGGCCCGCACTGAGCGTCCGGACCTCGCGATCCTCGACATCGCCATGCAGCGGATGACTGGCCTGCAGGCCGCCCGTGAGCTTGGCCGGCTGCTGCCGGACCTACGGATTCTCATGCTGACGATGTACGACAACGAGCAGTACTTTTTCGCCGCGCTGAGAGCCGGCGCATCCGGCTATGTGCTCAAGTCGGTCGCGGACCGGGATCTTGTGGAGGCCTGCAGGGCCGCGGTGCGCGGCGAGCCGTTCCTCTATCCGGGCGCCGTCAACGCTCTCATCCGCAACTATCTGCAGCGGGCAGCGGACGGCGACGTCGGCACCGGCCGGGTCATCACCGACCGCGAGGAGGAGGTGCTCAAGCTCGTGGCCGAAGGGCACTCGTCCAAGCAGATCGCCGACATCCTGTTCATCAGCGTCAAGACCGTCGAGCGGCACCGCGCGAACCTGCTGCAGAAGCTCGGCCTGCGGGACCGGCTCGAACTCACCCGTTACGCGATCCGCGCCGGGCTCATCGAGCCTTGAACCGAGATGGTCCAACCGCACCGCATTGCAATCTCATCTTATGGCCACCGGCTCTGCCTGCTTCGACACGACCCTTCGCATAGCCGTGAGGGCTCGGGCCAGCCATGCGGAGCGGTCCGCGATGATGGGCCCGAGTACAGCGAGGACGAGGACGTATCCGGCGATGAACGGCGCGAGGCGGCGGTCGAGGCCGGCAGCCGCCGCCATCGCACCCAGAATGAGCGCGAACTCGCCACGGGCGAGCAAGGTGGTGGCCACATTCGCGGCCGCCGGCGCCCCGAATCCGTGCAGGCGGGCGACAACGAGACCGGCGACCAGGTTCATCACGATGGTCAGCACCACGGCCGCTGCCACCGGCATGACAACGGATGCGACGTCGCCAGGATCGATGGCGAGCCCGAACGCGAAGAAGAAGATCGCGGCGAACGCGTCTCGCAACGGATGCACCAACTCACGGATCCGTGGAGCAGAATCGGTTCCGGCCAGGATCAGCCCGACCATGAACGCGCCGATCGCGTCGGCGACGCCAACCAGCTCCGACACCCCGGCGACCAGTACGGCCACGCCCAGGAATGTGACGACCAGCAGCTCGCTGTCACGCACGGCGATCAACTGACCGACCAGCCGGGTGCCGAACCGGGCCACAGCCGCCAGGACCAGCAGGAAACCGAACGCTTTCGCCGCGTGCAGGACTGTCTCCGCCGCCCCGTGCGCGCCGCTGAGCACAGGCTGCAACGCCGCGAGGTACAGCGCAAGGAACAGATCCTCCACCACGATCACGCCCAGGATGAGCCGTGTCTCCGGCCGTGCCAGCCGACCCAGATCTATCAGGATCTTGGTGACGATCGCCGACGACGAGATGCCCAGCACCCCAGCCAGGACCAGTGCCTCCCGCACTCCCCAGCCCAGCACGAACCCGAACGCGAGCCCGGTCCCGACGTTCAGCAGCAGATAGACGCCACCGGCAGTCAGCAACCGCCGGCCACCGCGGCGCAGGTCGTCCAGATGGAACTCTAGGCCTAAGTAGAACAGCAGCAGCACCAACCCGAGCGCGGACAGCATCTCGAGGTCATGGGAGCTTTCGACCAGCACAACCCCAGGGGTATGGGGGCCGAGCAGTATGCCGGCCAGCATGAACAGCGGGATCGTCGGCAGTCCTACTCGGCCGCCGATGCGAGCCAGCAGGGCGGCGGCCAGAAAGGCGCCACCCATCGCCAGCAACGTGTCGGCATGCCCCATCGATCACCCTCCCGGTGTCATCTTCGCGTCGTCATGTTCAACGAGCCCGATCGACATCCCATCGACTCCTGCCATTGCCTTCCACCTCCCCGGTGCACCTGCAACAGCGGTCTCGCTCTACGTTCCCGTACGGCAGCCGTGAGGGCTCGACCCGTTTCGGCGACCGCGCGAGGTGCGCGCGCTACGCCGGGCGCTGCTCGCCGGGCTGGGACCATGCGCGTGCGTCACGCGGATCGGCACGCATTCCCCGGGACACGGTGGATGTGCCCCGGCGGCGGCCCCGCCGGTCAGCCGTTGGTCAGTTCGCGGGTTGGCGTGGTGCCGGAGACCTGGGCCGCGGCCGCCTGGGCCTCGGCGGTGGCCGCCGCGGCGGCCTCCTCGGCGGCCTTGCGGGCCTCCAGGACCTCGGCCGACTCCTCCTCCTCGACGTGGGCCCGGTCGACGTGCTTGGTGCGCTCCTCGTTCGACATCGCGCCGATGCCGCCCAGGGCGCCGCCGATGCCCTCCAGGGCCTTCGTCAGCTCGACCGGCAGGATCCACAGCTTGTTGGACTGGCCGGCGGCGATCTGCGGCAGCGACTGCAGGTACTGGTACGCCATGACCTTCGAGTCCGGGTTGGCCAGGTGGATCGAGTCGACGACCGTACGGATCGCCTTCGCCTGGCCCTCGGCGGTCAGGATGCGGGACTGCCGGTCACCCTCGGCCCGCAGGACGGCGGCCTGCTTCTCGCCCTCGGCCGTGAGGATCTGCGACTGCTTGAGGCCCTCCGCGTGCAGGATCGCCGCGCGGCGGTCCCGCTCGGCGCGCATCTGCTTCTCCATCGAGTCGCGGATGCTCGGCGGCGGCTCGATGGCCTTGATCTCGACGCGGGTGACCTTGATGCCCCAGCGGCCCGTCGTCTCGTCGAGCACGCCGGAGAGGTGGCGGTTGATCTCGTCGCGGCTGGTGAGGGCCTTCTCCAGGTCGAGCGAGCCGATCACGTTCCGCAGCGTGGTGACGGTCAGCTGCTCGATCGCCTGGAGGTACGAGAAGATCTCGTACGTCGCGCGGACCGAGTCGACGACCTTGAAGTACAACACCGTGTCGATCGAGACGACGAGGTTGTCGGAGGTGATGACCGGCTGGGGCGGGAAGTTCACCACCGCTTCCCGCTTGTCGACCTTGTTGCGGACGGAGTCGATGAACGGCACCAGGATGTTCAGGCCCGGGGTGAGGGTGCGGCTGTACTTCCCGAGCCGCTCCACCACATACTCGACCTGCTGGGGAACCACCTTCACCGACTTGACGATCGTGATGAGCCCGACCAGGGCGGCCACGATCACGATGACGGCCGTGAGCGTACTTGGATCCACTTGGCTTCAGTCCTTCCACACCATTGCGGTAGCACCCTTGATCTCGATCACCCGGACCCGATCCCCCTTGGCGAAACTCTGCGTCGTGTCGTAGGGGCGGGCCCGCCAGAGTTCCCCGTCGATCTTGATCATGCCGCTGTCGTTGTCGACGTCTTCCATCACGAGCGCCATCGACCCCTCGATCGCCTCGACGCCCATTGCGTGGTCGCGCTCGTCCCGGCGCATGTAGCGGCGCAGCGTCGGCCGCACGGCGACGAACGACAGTGCGGTCGTCACCGCGAACACGATGGCCTGCACCGCCTCGTTCGCGCCGAGGGCGGCGGCCCCCGCGGCGGCGAACGCGCCGATGCCGAACATCAGCAGGACGAAGGTGGTCGTGAAGATCTCCGCCGCGACGAACGCGACGCCGACGATCAGCCAGACGATCAGCCAGACATCCACACTTCGATCGTGTCACGCCGATGCACGCCGCGCCGCTCTCCGATCACCCCTCTTGCGGAATCCTTGCCATCCCCCACCTCTCACCTGGGCGAAACGGCGTTGATCGGGTCCAGAGCCGACAGGCCCCGACCAAATCGGCTAGACCGGGTCCAGCGCCGACAGACCCCGACCAAATCGGCTAGACCGGGTCCAGCGCCGACAGGCCCCGACCGAATCGGTTAGACCGGGTCCAGAGCTGACAGGCCCCGACCAAAACCGTTAGACCGGGGTGAAATATGACGAAGGAAGCAGGCGAACCCCGTGCCCCTCCTCCCCGAAACCGTTGCGCGCGTCGAGGAGCTCGTCGCCGGCGCCCACGCCGGCGGCCGCGTGCCGACGCTCGTGGCCGGCGTCGTCCGCGCCGGCACCCTCGCCCACGTCGCCGCGGCCGGCGAGTACGCACCGGACCTGCAGTTCCGCATCGGGTCGATCACCAAGACGATGACCGCCGCGCTCGTGCTCGCGCTGCGGGACGAGGGCAGGCTGGCGCTCGACGACCTGCTGTACCGCCACCTCCCCGGCACTCCCGTCGGCGGGGTCACGCTGCGTCAGCTGCTCGGTCACGCCGCGGGCGTCCAGCGCGAGCCCGACGGGGACTGGTGGGAGCGCAGCGCCGGCCTGGACGTCGGCACCCTCCTGTCGACGCTGACCGCGGACAAGGTGGCGTACCCGCCGCTGCACGGGTACCACTACTCGAACCTCGCCTACGGCCTGCTGGGCGCGGTGGTCGGCCGGCTCGGGGGCGAGGACTGGCGGTCGATGCTGACCAAGCGGATCCTGGGGCCGCTCCAGCTGCAGCGGACCACGTACGGGCCGGCCGAGCCGTTCGCGCGGGGGTACGTGATGCATCCCTGGCTCGACAGCATGCGGGAGGAGCCGCGGTTGGACGCCGGGGCCATGGCCCCCGCCGGGCAGCTGTGGTCCACGGTGGCGGACCTGGCCCGTTGGGCCGCGTTCCTGGCCGATCCGGATCCAGGTGTACTGCATGAGGCCACGGTCGCGGAGATGTGCGCGCCGGTCGTGATCAGCGACCTGGACGGGTGGCGCGCCGGGCACGGGCTGGGCCTGCAGCTGTGGCGGCGGGGTGAGCGGGTGTTCGTGGGGCACAGCGGCTCGATGCCGGGCTACGTGGCCGTGCTCGCCGTCCACCGGCCCTCGCAGACCGGCGTCGTCGCGTTCGCCAACGCCTACACCATGCACTACGGGGGCCGGGGCGGCGGGCTGAGCGCGTTCGGCCTCGACCTGCTGGGCGCCGTCCTCGACCGGGAGCCGGCCCGGGTCGCGCCGTGGCGCCCCGGCACGCCGCCGCCACCGGCGGTCGAGCCACTCACCGGCCGCTGGTGGTGGATGGGGCAGGAGCACGAGATCGGGTGGTCCGACGGCGAACTGGTGGTGACGCCGCTGACGACCGGGCGGACGCCGTGGCGGTTCGTGCCGGACGGGCCGGTCGCCGACCGCTGGCGGGGGCGGTCGGGCGACAACGACGGCGAGTTCCTCCGGGTGGTCCGGTCGGCGTCGGGCGACGTCGTCGGCCTGGACATCGCCACCTTCGGGTTCACCCGGGACCCGTGGCCGGCTGTTCCCTAGACGTCGTCGTCGGGCTCCGTGACGAAGTCGATCAGCCGCTCCATCGCCCCGATGAGCGGCGTCTCGACGTCGCGGAAGCTCGACACGCTCGCCAGGATGCGCCGCCACATGTCGGCCGGTTCGGCGACGCCGAGGGCCGCGCAGACGCCCTCCTTCCAGGGGCGGCCGGGCGGCACCTCGGGCCAGGCCCGGATGCCGACCGCGGACGGCCGGACGGCCTGCCAGACATCGACGTAGGGGTGGCCGGTCACCAGCACGTACGGCGACTGGACCGCGGCCACGATCCGGCTCTCCTTCGAACCGGGCACCAGGTGGTCGACCAGCACGCCGAGGCGCGCCACCGGGCCGGGTCCGAACGCGCGGATGCTCGCGGCGAGCTCGTCGATGCCGTCCAGGGGCTCCACCACGACGCCCTCGACGCGCAGGTCGTCGCCCCAGATGCGCTCGACCAGGGCGGCGTCGTGGATGCCCTCGACCCAGATCCGGCTGCGCCGCGCCACTCGCGCGGTGTGACCCGCGACGGCGATCGAGCCGGAGGCGGTCGTCCTGCGCTGCTGCTGCCGCGGGGCGGTCTGCTGGGGTCTGCGCAGTGTCACCGGCTCGCCGTCGAGCAGGAACGCCGCCGGCTCGAGCGGGAAGTTGCGCCGCTTGCCGAACCGGTCCTCGAGCACCACGGC
Organism: Dactylosporangium sp. NPDC005572; assembly: GCF_040605515.1. NCBI lineage: Bacteria > Bacillati > Actinomycetota > Actinomycetes > Micromonosporales > Micromonosporaceae > Dactylosporangium > Dactylosporangium sp. NPDC005572. The sequence continues at coordinate 15,237 of NZ_JBEXCY010000007.1, forward strand.
GCCGAACTCGAACCCCACCACGGCCCCGCAGAACCCGGACTCGGCGTCCTCCACGACAAGGTCCAGTTCGGCGTCGACCTCGGGAATCGCCCGCCGGCGACGCCAGTCGTTGTTCGCCAGGACGTCCATGTCCGGGAAGCGTATCGGCTCACGGCCTGTCCGGCTGCGAGACATACCGGCACGTCAGCACGTACCCTTGCTCCCATGTCCCCCGCAGCACGCGCGGCGACCCTGCAGGCGCGCCGCTCGGCGCGTTTCGTGGCATGGGTCCGGGCGTGGCGCGCCGGCCTCGTGCCGTGCGACGACGCCGCCGCCGAGATCTCCGGCGACGAGGAGCACATGGTCTCCGACGTCCCCGGCACGTGGACCGACGTGTCGCTGGGCGGCGCGCTGCCGACCCTGTCCAAGCTCCACCCGGACGAGGTCAGGCTGGTGCTCCCGGCGCCCGGCGACCCCCGCGGCCTGCCCGGCCCGGGCCCGTTCACGGGCGCGGCCCTGCTGGCCGGCGAGGGCGTGATCGCGGGCGGCCTGGGCTTCGTGCCGGAGGTACGGTTGCACACCTCGGGCTCCGGGGACGAGTTCGAGACGGTCCGCTGGCAGGTCTTTGTCCTGCCCGAGAGCCCCCAGCCCCGCCTCGACGACCCGACCACGGCCGAGGCCGAGGCGGACCTGTCGGCGGAGCTGGTCACAGCCACCCGAACCCTGGCCAAGCTGGACATCGCCCAGTGGCGCCCCGAGCTGGCGGGCGCGATCGAGGCCCTCCGCAAGCCCGACGGCGCCACCGACCTGCCGCCGGGCTACGACCCGCGGGCCCGCCGCCTGTACGCCCGGGCGAACATCCTGGACCGCGTCCTGGCCCTGGCCGAGCACGCGGCCCCGGGCGGCGCGATCAACGGCTACGAGGTCCAGCAGCGCGACGCCGCCCTGCGCCCCCTGATGACCGCCTGCCGCCGCGCCCTGGTGGCGGCCTGCAACGCCCCGCTCCTCTAGGACCCCTCGCAGCTAAGACCCCAAACGCCGACCACTGCGGAGCCGACCACAGTCCGCCGCCACCCACGCCGCCCTAGGTTGCGGGAAGCGCCGCCAGTCGGGTGTCGCCTGCGCCGCTCGCGGCCGGACCCCGGTCACCGCTCCCTCTCAAGCCCCTCCCGGCGCGGCGTCTCCACCGACCGCGCCCAATCGGCGATCGCGGTGCCACGTCCATGATCAAGGGAACCATGTGGTCGTTGGGGCAGCCATATGTTTCCCTTGATCATGGGCGGCGCGTCCGTGATCACGGTTTGCGCAACGTGAGGCGAACGCCCGGACCGCCGTTGGTCGTGGGGCCATGATCGATGGCGAGTTCTGGTCGCTATGACAGCCAGAAGCCGCCATGGATCATGAAGTCGGCCGAGTTGATCACGAATTCCGCGTGCATAGGCGCGGCCGTCAGCAGCCGCGGGCGTCGAGCGCGGGCGTAGCCCGCGGGTTCTTGCCACGACGGCGATGGCAGCGTCCGTGCCGCCGGGGCGGATGCACCGGCGGCACGAGCGGTGACTGGCGGGAGCGACGGTCGTGCCTTGCACGGACCCGAGTCCCGCTTCTAGGAAGTCAGACCTCGTCGATCAGGTGGGCCACGGACGGGATGATGCGCGAGGGGCGGTACGGGTAGCGCTCGACGTCGGCGGCCGTGCTGATGCCGCTCAGGACCAGGATGGTCTCCAGGCCGGCCTCCAGGCCGCAGAGGACGTCCGTGTCCATCCGGTCGCCTATCATGGCCGTGGTCTCGGAGTGGGCGTCGATGCTGTTCAGGGCGGAGCGCATCATCATCGGGTTGGGCTTGCCGATGAAGTACGGCTCTATGCCCGTCGCCTTCGAGATCAGGGCGGCCACGGCGCCGCAGGCCGGGAGGGCGCCCTCGTTCGACGGGCCGGTCGCGTCCGGGTTGGTGCAGATGAAGCGGGCGCCGTCGTTGATCAGGCGGATGGCCTGCGTGATGGCCTCGAAGCTGTACGTGCGGGTCTCGCCCAGGACCACGTAGTCGGGCTCCGTGTCGGTGAGGATGTAGCCGACCTCGTGCATGGCCGTGGTCAGGCCGGCCTCGCCGATCACGTAGGCGGTGCCGCCGGGGCGCTGCGTGTCCAGGAACTGGGCCGTCGCCAGCGCGGACGTCCAGATCGCGGACTCGGGGACGTCGAAGCCTATTCTGCGCAGCCGGGCCTGGAGGTCGCGGGCCGTGTAGATCGAGTTGTTCGTCAGGATCAGGAAGGGCTTGCCGGATGAGCGCAGCCGGTTGACGAACTCCGGTGCGCCGGGGACGGGGACGCCCTCGTGCACGAGGACCCCATCCATGTCGGTGAGCCAGGACTCGATGGGCTTGCGTTCTCTCACGCGCAACATCTTCCCTCAGAAACGTTTCGAGCCTATGCGCGCTTCGGTGACACGCAGCAGTCGGCGGGACAGAAATCCCAGGTCGGGACGGTGCCGAGCGCGTGACGCACATTACTGTGAGCAAGCACGCGCTCGTCCACGAGCTGTCGGATCATCGCCACGAACCGCTCGTCGGTGCCGGGGGTGGCGGCGCGGACGTACGCGAGGCCGAGGCGGTCGGCCGTCGCGCGGGCCTCCACGTCGAGGTCCCACACGACCTCCAGGTGGTCGGAGATGAAGCCGATCGGGCTCACCACGACCTCGGTGACGCCCTCCTTGGCGAGCTGCTCCAGGTGGGCGTTGACGTCCGGCTCCAGCCACGGGACGTGCGGCGCGCCGGAGCGGCTCTGCCAGACCAGGTCCCAGGGCAGTTCGGGGGCGGCCTCGGCGGCGACGAGGGCGGCCGTCTCGCGCAGCTGGGCCTCGTAGCGGCCGCCGGTCGGGCCGCTCGTGTCGTTCATCGCCGTCGGGATGGAGTGGGCCGTGAAGACCAGGTGGGCAGCCATGCGGGACGGCAGCTGGGCCAGAGCCGCGCGGACCGCGTCGGCGTGCGGGGCGATGTAGCCGGGGTGATCGTGATAGTGCCGGATCTTGTCGATCCGCGGGGCATTCTCGACCTTGCCGCGGGCCGTCTCGATGTCGTCCAGGTACTGGCGGCAGGACGAGAACGAGCCGAACGGGCTGGTCACGAACGCCAGCGCGTGCTGGACGCCGTCGTCGCGCATCTGGCGGACGGTGTCCTCCAGGAGCGGGTGCCAGTTGCGGTTGCCCCAGTAGACCGGCAGGTCGACCTCGATGGCGGCGAGCAGCTCGCGGCACTGCGCGTTGATCGGCGAGACGCCGCCGAAGTGCCGGTAGTGCTCGGCGACCGTCTCCAGGCGCTCGCGCGGGATGCCCCGGCCGCGTGTCACGTTCTCCAGGAAGGGCAGGACGTCCTCCTGCCCTTCCGGACCGCCGAACGAGACCAGGAGGAACGCGTCATAAGCCACGTCCCCCATTGTTACAAGCGGGTCAGGACGAACCGACCGCGTGGTACCCACCGTCGACGTGGACGATCTCGCCGGTCGTGGCCGGGAACCAGTCGGACATCAGCGCGCAGCACGCCTTGGCCGCGGCGACCTGGTCGTTGAGGTCCCAGCCGAGCGGCGCGGTCTTGGCCCACGAGTCCTCGAACACGGCGAAGCCGGGGATCGACTTGGCGGCCATCGTGCGCAGCGGGCCGGCGGCGACCAGGTTGACGCGGATGCCGCGCGGACCGAGGTCGCGGGCGAGGTAGCGGGACGTCGACTCCAGGCCGGCCTTGGCCACGCCCATCCAGTCGTACACCGGCCAGGCCTTGCTGGCGTCGAAGTCGAGCCCGACGACGGCGCTGCCGGGGCCGAGCAGCGGCAGGCAGGCCACCGCGAGCGACTTGAAGGAGAACGTCGACACGTGGACCGCGGTCGCCACGTCCTCCCAGGGGGCGTCGAGGAAGCCGCCGCCGAGGCACGACGCCGGCGCGAAGCCGATCGAGTGCAGCACGCCGTCGAGGCCGTCGACGTGCTCGCGGACCTTGTCGGCGAGGCCGTCGAGGTGCTCCTTGTTGGTCACGTCGAGCTCGATGACCGGCGCCTCCTGCGGCAGGCGCCTGGCGATGCGCTCGACCAGCGACAGGCGGCCGAAGCCGGTGAGCACGACCTTGGCGCCCTGCTCCTGGGCGAGCTTCGCGGCGGAGAAGGCGATCGACTGCTCGGTGATGATGCCGGTGATGAGCAGTCGCTTGCCCTCGAGAAGTCCAGCCATGTTCAACCCTTCAGTGACCCATGCCGAGGCCGCCGTCGACGGGGATGACGGCGCCGGTGATGTAACCCGCGGCGTCGCTGGCGAGCCAGGTCACCGCGCCGGCGACCTCCTCCGGCTTCGCCATGCGGCCGAGCGGGATGGACTTCTTGTACTCGGCCTGCGTGGCCTCCGGCAGCACGGCCGTCATGTCGGTCTCGATGAAACCGGGGGCGACCACGTTGGCGGTGATGTTGCGGCTGCCCAGCTCGCGGGTGATCGACCGGGCCATGCCGACCAGGCCGGCCTTGGAGGCGGCGTAGTTGACCTGGCCGGGGCTGCCGTAGAGGCCCACGACCGACGAGATGAAGATGATCCGGCCCCAGCGGGCGCGCAGCATCTTGGTCGCGGCCCGCTTGGCGCAGCGGAACGAGCCGGTCAGGTTGGTGTCCAGGACGTCGGTGAACTGCTCCTCGGTCATCCGCAGCAGCAGCGTGTCCTGGGTGATGCCGGCGTTGGCGACAAGCACCTCGACCGGGCCGAGCTCGTTCTCCACCGTGGTGAACGCGGCGTCGACGGCGGCGGAGTCGGTGATGTCACACTGCACGCCGAAGAGACCGTCGGGAGCGCCGGAACCACGGTGGGTCACCGCCACCCGGTCACCCTGCTTGGCGAACGCCTGCGCGATCGCCAGTCCGATGCCCCGGTTGCCGCCGGTGACCAGCACGGTCCTCGCCACGGGATGCCGCCTTTCGAGTCGGTTGTGCAGTAGGGAGATTAGGCGTTACCGGATGGTAGAAGCCAACTCGCCTGGCGTGGCGGCGGGCAGTACGATATTGCCGACGCGTGCCCATCTGCTGCCGTCCGGTACGGCAGCTGCCCCCTGGAGGTGATCGCTGTGCGAAGTAGCGATCCCTCCAGTCGTGTGCCGGTCCTCCCCTAGGAAGGTCCCGCCCACGGCTGTCCGTGTGTGTCTGTTCTCCAATCCCTGAGACCACACCCGTTGGGAGCACGTCGTGAGCCGCTTTGTCGCGCCCGTTGGCTTCTTCCTGGCCGCCCTGTGGGTCGCCGCCCTGTTCTTCATGGTCGGCGCCCACTAGCCCGCTATGGCAGGCGGGACCCCCACAGCAGGCTCAGGCCGCCCGCGGCCAGGGCCAGTAGGAAACCGATGCCCAGGTACCACTGGGTGATCTCGCGCGGCTTCGTGCGGTAGCCGATCGAGCTCCCCATGTCGGTGTATACGCGCTTGAGCTCGTCCTTGCTGGCGGCCTCGTAGAAGTACCCCTTGGTGACCTCGGCCACCTTCTGCAGCGACGGCCGGTCGACCGGCACGCGCTGCGGGGTGTTGCCGATGCGCACCACGCCGTCGTCGGTGCCGAACGCGATCGTCGAGACCGGCACGTTGGCCGCCGCGGCGGCCGCGGACGCGTCCTCCAGCGAGCGCCCGGCGGTGCGGAACCCGTCGGAGAGCAGCACGATGCGCGCCGGCGGCGGGCCGGCGGCGCCGTCCGCGGGCACGGTCCGGATCGCGTCGAGGCTGGTGAACACGGCCTCACCCGTCGCCGTCGACTCCTGCAGCGTGAGGCCGTCGATCGCCTGGAGTACCGCGGCCCGCTCCTTCGTCGGCGACACGAGCACGCTCGCCGTCTTGGCGAACGAGACGATGCCGACGTTGAACGACGCCGGCAGCTGCCGCACGAAGTCGGTCGCCGCCGACTTCGCCGCCTCGATGCGGGTCGGCGCGACGTCGGTCGCCTGCATCGACAGGGAGACGTCGATCGCGAGCATGATGGTGGCCCGCTCCAGCGGCTCCTTGCTGTCGTACGACGGCCGGGCCAGGCCGAACCCGAGCACCACCAGGCTCAGCAGGAACGCGGCGGCGCTGATGTGCCGGCGCGGGCCGATGCCCTTGGGCACCAGGCTGGAGAGCAGGTCGACGTTGGTGAACCGCACGGCGAACGCGCGCCGGTGCAGCTGCCGCCAGACGTACACGCCGATGACGGCGGCGACGGGCAGCAGGGAGAGCAGCCACCAGGGCGAGAGCAAACGGATCATCGGGTGGTACCCCTAGTTCGGGCGTGGCGCTGGGCTGCGACGAACCGGACGATGTCGAGCAGCCAGTCCGAGTCGGTGCGCAGGCGAAGGTGGGAGGCGTTGGCGCCGCGCAGCGCGGCGGCGATGGCGGCCCGCTGGGCGGCGGCCGCGTGCGCATACCGGTGGCGCAGCTTGGGGTCGGCGGTCTGTACCTCGTGCATGCGGCCCGTCTCCGGGTCGACGAGGGCGATCACCCCGACGTCGGGCAGTTCCAGCTCGCGCGGGTCGACGACCTCGACGGCGAGCAGGTCGTGGCGGACGCCGAGCTTGCGCAACGGGCGGGCCCACTGGGCGACCGGGGTCATGAAGTCGGAGATGACCACGGCCAGCCCGCGCCGCCGCGGCGGGCGGTTCAGCATGTCGATGAGCGCGCCGAGGTCGGCCCGCCCGCCCCGCGGCGGGGTCTGGGCGATCGCCCGCAGCAGGCCCTGCGCGTCCTTGCGGCCGGGGCGCGCGGGCATCCGGGTGAGGGAGCTGCCCGTGCCGACGACCGCGCCGATGCGGTTGCCGCCCCGCACGACCAGGTGCGAGACCGCGGCGGCCGCGGCGATCGCGAGGTCACGTTTGAGGTACCGCGCCGTCCCGAAGTCCAGGCTCGCGCTCAGGTCGACGGCGAGCCACGCCTCCAGCTCGCGGTCGGCGACCGTCTGGCGGACGTGCGGCAGCGTCGTGCGGGCCGTGACCGGCCAGTCCATGCGCCGCACGTCGTCGCCGGGGCGGTACTCCCGGGACTCACCCGCCTCGGTGCCCGGGCCGGGCAGCAGGCCGAGGTAGTCGCCCTGGAGCAGCCCGTCGAGCTTGCGGGTGATGAGCAGCTGCATGCGGTTGAGGACGACCTCGGCGCGGGCGTCCTGGCGCTCCATCTGCTGGTTCAACGTCCTGGCCACGTCGTGATCGTCGTCGTCTGCGGGGGCCCGGACGGAGGCCCGGACACCGCCTGGGCCTGCTGGCGGGGCGCGACGGTCGGCGGCGGCACGGCGGCCAGCACGCGGCGCACGATGTCGTCGGCCGGGATGTCGTCGGCGAGCGCGTCGTACGACAGCACCAGCCGGTGGCGCAGGATGTCGGGCGCGATGTCCTGCACGTCCTGCGGCAGGGCGTAGTCCCGGCCGCGGAGCAGGGCGAGGGCGCGCGACGCCCGCACGATGCCGAGCGAGGCGCGGGGGCTCGCACCGTACTGGATGAACTGCGCGACGTCGGCCAGGCCGTGCTCGGCCGGCGCCCGGGTGGCGACGACCAGCCGCACCGCGTAGTCCACCAGCGCGTTGTGCACGAACACCTCGTCGGCCTTGGCCTGCAGGCCCATGAGCTCCTCGGTGGTGAGCACCGCGACCGGCTCGGGCGTCTTCACCGACACCCGGTAGACGATCTCCCGCTCCTCGGCGTCGCTCGGGTAGCCGACCTGGATCTTCATCAGGAAGCGGTCGCGCTGGGCCTCGGGCAGCGGGTAGACGCCCTCCTGCTCGATCGGGTTCTGGGTCGCCATGACCAGGAACGGCCGCGGCACGTCGTAGCTCTCGCCGCCGATCGAGACCTGTTGCTCGGCCATGACCTCCAGCAGCGCCGACTGGACCTTGGCCGGCGCGCGGTTGATCTCGTCGGCGAGCAGGAAGTTGACGAACACCGGGCCGAGCTCGACGTCGAACTTCTCGCTCGACTGCCGGTAGATCCGCGTGCCGACGATGTCGGCGGGCACCAGGTCGGGCGTGAACTGGATGCGGGAGAACGTGCCGCCGACGACCCGGGCCAGGGTCTCGACCGCGAGGGTCTTGGCGACGCCCGGCACGCCCTCCAGCAGCACGTGTCCGCGGCTGAGCAACGAGACGAACATCCGCTCGATCATGCGATCCTGACCGACGATGACCCTCTTCACCTCGAAGAGGGCCCGCTCCAGCACAGTCGCGTCCTGTGCGGGTGTCGAGACGGGGTTGTTCGGCTGGGTCACCGGTCCTCCACGCGTAGGTTGTGGTTCCGAGCCTAGCGTCGCATGTCCGCACACCCGGAGCGATCTGGCGCCGCTGGGAGCCTACTGAGAGTTTCTTTTAGTGGGATTTGTCGGGTATGTGGCTATCGATCGTGGCGATTTTTGGCATCGGACACCACGGGTGACTGGACATCACCCGTACCGCAGTGGGTACGATTCACCCCGTCGCCGGGCGGCTTCCCCCGTGGCCGCCCGGCGCTCATCCCCCTCCACACCGCTGGCAGACTGGCCCTTGTGGATCCACTGATCTGCTCGGCCAAGGGCTGCCGTGCGCCCGCCGCCTGGCAGCTGCGCTGGAACAATCCGAAGCTGCACACGCCGGAGCGGCGCAAGACCTGGCTGGCCTGCCCGGATCACCTCTCGTCACTGTCGGCGTTCCTGGACGCCCGGGGTTTTCTGCGGGAGACCGTGCCGATCGATGATCGGGATAGGCTCGAACAGTGACGGTGGCTCCCGATCCGCTCCGCCCGTGGCCGGACACCGTGGCGTGGCGGCCGATTTCTCCGCGGTACTTCGTGGTGCGCGTCGGTGTCCTTGCCGTGTGGGTGTTCATGCTCACGGTCGCGGCGTTGGTCGCCGGCCTGCTCGTCTCCGGCTGGTTCGTGCTGCTGGCCTTCGCGATCGTCGTCCTGGGCGTCGTGCGGGCGATCTTCCTGCGCCGCTCACTGCGGGCCTGGGGCTACGCGGAGCGGGCCGAGGACCTGCTGGTGCGGCACGGGCTGCTGATCCGGCGGCTGTCCATCGTGCCGTACGCGCGGATGCAGTTCGTCGACGTGACCGCCGGCCCGCTGGAGCGCGCCGCCGGCCTGGCGACCGTCACCCTGCACACCGCGGCGGCCGCGAGCGACGCCACCGTCCCCGGCCTCGACGCCGCCGAGGCGACCCGGCTGCGCGACCGGCTCGCCACGCTCGGCGAGATCCGCGAAGAGGGCCTGTGAACCGCCGGCGGCTGCACCCGCTCACGCCGCTCGTCCGGGGCGCGAAGCTCGTCGCGGCCGCGGCCGTCGTGATCTCCTGGCAGGGCCTGCGCGACCTGGGCCCGCTCGGCTGGCTGGCGTCCATGGCGGCCATCCTCGTGCTGGCCGTCCTCGTCTCGGCCGTCGTCTGGCTGGTGACCGGCTACGAGGTCGTCGGCCGTGAGCTGCGGGTGCACGAGGGTCTGGTGTCGCGGCGCATCCGCACCATTCCGCTCGAACGCGTCCAGGCCATCGACATCGTCCGCCCGGCCCTGGCGCGCGTCTTCGGCCTGGCCGAGCTGCGCCTCGAGGTCATCGGCGCGGGCAAGACGGAGGCGCCGCTCGCGTACCTCACGGTCGCCGGCGCCAGCGAGCTGCGCGGCCAGTTGCTCGGCCTCGCCACCGGGGTGGCCCCCGACCCCGTGTCGCAGGAGCGCCCGGTCTTCGCGGTCCTCAACCGCCGGCTCCTCCTGGCCCAGCTCCTGACCCCGCAGTCGCTCGCCGTGCCCGTCGGTGGCGCCTTCGTCATCTGGCAGGCGACGCTGGACCCGGCCTGGACGCTCATCGGCGCCGCCAGCACCGTCACGGCCTTCCTCGGCGTCTTCCAGGTCCCGGTCCGCCGGGTCCTGGACGAGTGGGAGCTCCGCCTGGGCATCGACGTCGCCGTCTTCCGCGTCCGCCAGGGCCTGCTCAACAAGCGGAGCCAGACCGTCCCCCCGCGCCGCGTCCAGGGCGTGAAAATCACCTGGCCCCTCCTGTGGCGGACGCCCGGCTGGTCCCGCGCCCGCATCGACGTCGCCGGCTACGGCGGCGACGGCGAGGAACAGCTGCGGGCCGGCACCCTCGTGCCCGTCGCCGTTGCCTCCGACACTGCCTCGGTGGCGGCGTTGGTACTGGGTGTGGCCGTCACGCTCCGCCCGAACGACCACGGCATCGACGCCACCGCGGTCCCCGTGACCGGCCCGCCGCGCCGGGCCCGCTGGCTGGCTCCGCTGGCCTGGTCCCGCATCGGCGTGGGCGTCACGGACGAGGTGGTGGCGGTCCGCGAGGGCGTCCTGACCCGCGAGCTGGTGGCGGTCCCCCTGGCCCGCGTACAGAGCGTCCGGGTCACCCAGGGCCCGCTCCAACGCCTGCTGGGCCTGGCCACGGTCCACGTGGACACCGCGGGCGGCCTGCACGCGGTGGCCCGCCACCGGGACGCCCTGGACGCGTACGCCCTGGCCGACACCCTCGCCACCCGCTCCCGAACCGCTCGCCAGACGTTCCTGGCCCGAGCCCGCTCGGCTGCGGCGACGGCTGCTGCGGCCACGGTCCCGGTGGAACCGTTCCCCTCCGGGTGGCCGGCGCTATCGGCTCCCACGACGGCCTACTCGGCTCCGCCGACCTTCCCGCCTTCGTCTGCGCTATCGGCTCCCTGGGCTCCCTCGGCTTCTGCGCTTCCCCCGGCTTCGGCGACTCCCCCGGCCTCGGCGGCTTCCGCGGCTCCGTCGGCTCCCTCGGCTCCGGCGGCTCCGGCGGCTTCCGCGGCGCGGTTCCCCGTGGTGCCTGCCGGCTCGTCAGGCGGTGGCGGTGCCGGCGATCCTGGGCAGGACGAGACCGATCGGCTCGCGGACGACACGGTCGGCGATGACGTCGTACGGGGTCGGCGCGTCATTCACGATCACGACCCGGGCGCCCCGTTTCCGGGCGACCTCGACCAGCCCGGCGGCCGGGTGGACGGTCAGTGACGTCCCGACCGTGACGAACATCCGGCAGTACATCGCCGCCTCGGCCGCCGCCTCCAGCGTCTCCATGTTCATCGGCTGACCGAACGAGATCGTCGCCGACTTCAGGATCCCGCCACACGCCTCGCAGGCCGGATCGTCCTCACCTCCCTCCACCCGGTCGAGAATCTCGCGCATCGGCCGCCGCTCGCCGCACTGCAGGCACTCGGTCTCCGAGAGCGTGCCGTGCAGCTCGATCACCTTGGCGGGATCGCTGCCGGCCCGCTGGTGGAGCCCGTCGATGTTCTGCGTGATGATCGCGGTGAGCTTGCCGCGCCGCTCCAGCTCGACCAGCGCCGCGTGCGCCGCATTGGGCTCCGCCGTCCACGCGGGATGACGCAGCCGCTCCTGCCACGAACGGCGCCGCACGTCCGGGTCGGCGACGTAGTGATCGATCGACGACAGTTTCATCGCCTCCGGGTCGCGCGTCCACACCCCGTTGGGCCCGCGGAAGTCCGGGATGCCAGAGTCGGTGGAGATCCCCGCCCCGGTCAGCACCACCACCGCGCCCTCGTCGGCCCACCCCGCGATCTGCTCCATGGCCGCCATTATCGACGTACGTCAGGTTTCCCGGCGACGCGTTATGCACGGTCGTTAGGCTGGGGAGTATGCAGCCGAACGAGCGCCCCTCGGTCGATGCGGCCCCCTGGGTGGGCGCCGTCACCCGCGTCGAGCTCACGGTCACCGACGCCGACACCGCCCAGGCGGTCGGCTCGGGCGACGTGCCGGTCCTCGGCACCCCACGCGTGCTGGCCCTGGCCGAGGCGGCCACCGTCGGCGCCACGGCGAGCCGCCTGCCCCCGGGCTTCACCACCGTCGGCACCCGCGTCGAGCTGGAACACAAGGCCGCGACCCCGATCGGCGGCAAGGTCACCGCCGAAGCCCGGCTGGCGAAGGCCGACGGCCGCAAGCTGGTCTTCGAGATCGTGGTCCGCGACGGCCGCCAGGTGGTCGCCGAGGGCCGCGTCGAACGCATCATCGTCGATCGCCAGCGGTTCCTGACCAAGGCCCTGGAGGACCGCTCATGACCCACCTGCGCGAGATCGCCTCCAACGTGCACATCCTGCGCCACAAGGTGCTGGACGTGACCGCCGCACTGATCGTCGGCGAGGAGTCGGCCCTGGTGGTCGACACCCTGTCGACCACCGCCCAGGCCCGCGACCTGCTGGACGCGGTCCGCAGGGTCACCGACCTGCCCCTCGCCGTGGTCAACACGCATCACCACTTCGACCACACCTTCGGCAACGCCGTGTTCACTCCCGCCCCGATCTGGGCTCACGAGGAGACCGCGGTACTGCTCGGTCCCCACCACGGCGAGCCCATGCGGGCCGAGTGCCAGCGCGCCTACCCGGACCTCGCCGAGGAGCTGCGCGAGGTGACGCTCACCCCGCCGACGAACCTGATCCGCACCACCCAGGACCTCGACCTCGGTGCCCGGCTGGTGGAGCTGCGCCACTACGGCCGCGGCCACTCGGCCGGGGACCTGGTCGTCCTGATCCCCGACGCCGACGTGGTCATCGCCGGCGACCTCGTGGAGGAGAGCGGCCCGCCGCAGTTCGACGACGCCTACCCCCTCGAGTGGCCCGACACCCTCGCCGCCCTGCTGCCGCACCTGGGGCCGGACACCCAGGTGGTCCCCGGGCACGGGCGCCCGGTCGACCGCGCGTTCGTGCACGCGCAGCACGAGCAGCTCGCGTCGCTCGCCTGGCTCATCCGCGAGGGTGACCAGGACGGCGCCCCGCCCGACCGGGTGGCCGCGAAGTCGCCGTTCCCGCAGGACCTGTCGCTGATCGCCGTTCACCGGGGCTACCTCCACCTGAACCAGTCCTAGGATCTAGGCCCGGTTCTGCGTTTCGGCACCCCGCCGGGTTCGGGGTCAGGCCGGGACCGCTGTGACGTCCCGGTCGAAGTTGCGGTGCATGGCGAGTGCCGTGACCAGCTCGGACACGAACGTCGCGGACCATGTGTCGTGCGCGATCAGCGCGGGATCGGCCGCCGCCGTCGGTAACGGGATCTGGCCGCGCTGGAGCAGATCCAGACCGGAGCCGAACGCGCCGACGGCCTTGCCGTGCTTGAACGCCTCGGCGGCGAAGTGCACCGCGAGCCCGTTCTGCGCCAGGCCCGGCGCGCCGTCCGGCACCACCACCGCGTCGTACAGCACCGACGCCATCGTCGGCAGCGCGCGGTCCACCTCCATCGGCACCCCGTCGGAGGTGGCGACCGAGCCGTCGACCGGTGCGAGCAGCTCGACGACCGCACCACGCTGGGTCAGCGTGTCCCGCAGGCCGGCCAGCGCCCGGGCGTCGACGCCGTCGGCGACCAGCACCGCGACCCGCCGGCTGACGATCGACTCATGGGCCGTGTTGGCCTGCGACAGCGCCGGCGAGCTGCGGCCGTGGTTGTCGATCGACTTCACCGGCTCCTCGACGCCGATGCCCTGCGCGACGGCCACCGCCAGGTCGTGGTCGATCCGGTTGAGGTGCTCGACCATCCGCACCCGGATCGGCATCGTTCGCACCTTGCCGAGCTCGAACCGGTACGCCGAGACGATGTGCTCCTTCTCCCAGCCGGACATGCTGTTCCAGAACAGGGTGGCCTGGCTGTAGTGGTCGGAGAACGTCTCGCTGCGCTTGCGCTCCTTCGGGCCGTCGACCGCCTCGGGGAAGTGCACGAACCCCGCCGCGCCCGCCGGCTTCGGCAGGTCGTCACCGAGCGAGTTCGGGAAGTAGTTCGCCTGACCCACCGGCGTCTCGTGCTGGTGGAGGCCGTCCTGCTGGTGGTTGCGGACGGCCGCGACCGGGCGGTTGATCGGCAGTTGCGGGAAGTTGGCGCCGCCGAGGCGGGTGAGCTGCGTGTCGAGGTATGAGAAGAGCCGCGCCTGCATCAGCGGGTCGTTCGTGAAGTCGATGCCGGGCACCACGTTGCCGACGCAGAACGCGACCTGCTCGGTCTCGGCGAAGAAGTTGCCCGGGTTGCGGTTGAGCGTGAGGCGGCCGACCGGCGTCACCGGCACCAGCTCCTCCGGGATGATCTTCGTCGGGTCGAGGACGTCGATGTCGTCGAACTCGTACACCTGGTCCTGCGGGATCAGTTGCAGGCCCAGCTCCCACGACGGGAACTGCCCCTTGTCGATCGCCTCCCACAGGTCCCGGCGGTTGAAGTCGGGGTCCTTGCCGGAGATCTGCTGCGCCTCGTCGAAGACGAGCGAGTGCGTGCCGAGGGCCGGCGTCCAGTGGAACTTCACGAACGTGCTGCGGCCGTGGGCGTTGACCAGGCGGAAGGTGTGCACGCCGAAGCCCTGCATCATGCGGAAGCTGCGGGGCAGCGCCCGGTCGGACATGAGCCAGATCAGGTGGTGCATCGTCTCCGGCTGCAGCGACACGAAGTCCCAGAACGTGTCGTGGGCCGACGCGGCCTGCGGCATCTCGTGGTGCGGCTCGGGTTTGAGGGCGTGCACCAGGTCGGGAAACTTGATGCCGTCCTGGATGAAGAACACCGGCATGTTGTTGCCGACGAGGTCGAAGTTGCCCTGCCGGGTGTAGAACTTTGTGGCGAACCCGCGCACGTCGCGCGGCGTGTCGGTGGAGCCGCGCGAGCCCTGGACCGTCGAGAAGCGCACGAACACCGGCGTCTCGAGGTCCGGATCGGTCAGGAAGTCAGCGGTGGTGTACTCGTCCAGCGGCTCGTACACCTTGAAGAACCCGTGGGCGCCCGACCCGCGCGCATGGACGACCCGCTCGGGGACGCGCTCGTGGTCGAACCGCATGATCTTTTCGCGGAGATGGAAGTCCTCCAGCAGCGTCGGACCGCGCGCACCCGCCCGAAGCGAGTTGTCGGTCTCCTCGACCGGGATGCCCTGATCGGTGGTCAGCACACCCTCGTTGAACGGTCGGCGGCTGCCGGCGAGCTGCCGGTCCTTGGCGGTCATACCGTTGGGGCTACCACGTTCCATCTGCTTTACACCTTTTGTTAGGGATCGAGTCGGGCGGCGATCGCGCGTAAGCCGTCGATCAGATCCCGCCCGCTCAGCGCCAGCTCCGGCGTCACGAGGTGCTGGAGCACCACGCCGGTGAGGAGCGCCTGGTAGACGCCGCCGACGGCGTCGGCCAGCTCCGGCTCCTCCTCGCTGTCGATCCCGTGGAACAGCTCCGCCAGGCCGGCCTGACCAGCTGCCTGCGCCTCAGTCCAGTCCCACTCCGGGCCCCGCCGCCGGGCGACCTGGGTGGCCGCCTCGAACTGCGTGGTCCACAGCGCGCGGTTGGCGGCGACCGACGCGATCACCCGCGTCCAGATGGCGACGAACCGGTCGCCCGGCGAGAGTGCGGCGTCGCCTTCGTCGTTGAGCGCCCCTTCCAGCTCCTCGGCCCACCGCTCCATCGCCTGGTAGAGCACGGTGTTGAGCAGGGCCTCGGTGGTGCCGAAGTGGTATCCGATCGCGGCGAGACTGACTCCCGCCGTGGTGGCGATGTCCCTGGCGGTGGTCTCGGCGTAGCCCTTCTCGAACAGGCACTGCAGTGCTCCGTCGAGGAGCTTCTCCCGGTTTCCCATGGCCATGACAGTACCGTCTGAGACGTCCGTCTCGCAAACTTGTCTTGGAAATTCGTCTTGCAAATTTGTCTAAGAAACTCGTACAGTTTGACGCAGCACACCGAACCCCCACCTCTCGGAGGACGTCATGCTTGTCGCCGCATCGGTCGCCACCGTCGCTGCCGCCACCGCCGCCGCTCCCCTCGTCTACCGGTCCGTTCGCAAGCAGCGCGGCGCTGTGGAGGCGCGCATCGACGGCGCCAACGGCGTCGCCGAGGGTCGCTACGTCACGATCGGTGGCGTCGACCAGTGGCTGCAGATCCGCGGCGAGGACCGGGCCAACCCGGTGCTGCTCGTCGTGCACGGCGGGCCCGGCTCGCCCTATTCCGTGTTCACTCCCGTCCTGCGCGAGTGGGAGCGACACTTCACAGTTGTGCACTGGGACCGGCGGGGCTGCGGGCGCACGCTGCGCCGCAACGGCTGGCCGCCGGCCGGCGAGCTGACCTTCGAGCGGATGGTCGACGACGGCATCGAGGTCGCCGAGTGGCTTCGCCGCCACCTGGGCAAGGAGCAGATCGTGCTGATGGCCGGCTCGATGGGCACGATCGTGGGCCTGCCGATGGCGCAGCGCCGCCCAGACCTGTTCAGCGCCTACGTGGGCACCGACTTCTACGTCAACATGGTCGCCAACGAGCGCCAGGGCCGGCTGGACACCATCGCGCGGCTCAGCGCCGCGGGCAACAAGCGGGGCGTGGCCGCACTTGAGGCGCTCGGCAAGGACCCCCGCACGTGGAGCGTTGCGGACTGGGGCCGGCGGATGCAGTGGAGCATGGGCACCGACCCGACCACGCCCAACGCCGTGTTCAAGCTGCTGTTCCCGCTGCTGCTCACCAAGCCCGACTACACGCTGCGCGACGTCGCGGCCTGGCTGAAGGGCTTCGGGAAGGTCCGTGACGCGATGTTCGACCAGTTCATGGCGTTCGACGCCCGGGCGCTCGGCACTCGGTTCGAGATCCCGTTCCACCTGTTCCAGGGCGCCCGGGACGTCGTGACCCTGACCGAACCGGCGGTCGACTACTTCGCGGCGGTCGAGGCCCCGGCCAAGTCGCTGGTCCTCATCGAGGACGCGAGCCACTTCGCGGCCTTCACCCAGCCCGGCCGGTTCCTCGCCGCGCTGCGTGGCGCCACCGTCTGAGCCCTGGCCTTAAGGCCGGAACGACCGCCTCAGGCCGGACCGACCGACAGGACGCGCACAGCAGCGGCGCCGAGCGCGTCCGACCCGGCCAGATCCACTTCGGCGACGATCGCCCAGTCACGGTCGCCCGCCGGGTCGTCGAAGATCTGGCGGACGTGCCAGCGGTCGGGCTTCTGGTCGATCACCAGCAACGCCGGGCCGCGGGCGTCCGGGCCAACACCGAGACTGTCGTACTCCTCGAAGTAGTCCTCGATCGCATCCTGCCAGGCATCGGAGGTGAAGCCGTGCTCGCCGTCCATCTCGCCCAGCTCGTCGTAGCGGCGCAGCGCCGCCAGCTCCACCCGGCGGAACAACGCGTTGCGGACCAGCACCCGGAAGGCGCGCAGGTTGCGCGTGACGGCCGGCGGGCGGTCGTCGACCACGACTGGCTGCTCGTCGGTGGGGTTGCGCAGGCGCTCCCACTCGTCGATGAGGCTGGAGTCGACCTGGCGCACCAGCTCCCCCAGCCACTCGATGATGTCGGCGAGCTCCTCGGTGCGCGCATCTTCGGGCACCGTCTGGCGCAGAGCCTTGAAGGCGTCGGCGAGGTAGCGCAGGACCAGGCCCTCGGAGCGGGACAGGCTGTAGAAGCTGACGTACTCGACGAAGGTCATCGCCCGCTCGTACATGTCGCGGACCACGGACTTCGGCGAGAGCTGGTAGTCGGCGACCCACGGGTGGCCCTGCTTGTACAGGTGGTAGGCGTTGTCCAGCAGGTCAGCGAGCGGCTTCGGGTGGGTGACCGAGTCGAGCAGCTCCAGCCGCTCCTCGTACTCGATGCCGTCGGCCTTCATCGCGGCGACCGCCTCGCCGCGGGCCTTGAACTGCTGCGCCGACAGGACCTGTCGCGGGTCGTCCAATGTGGACTCGATGACCGACAGCACGTCGAGGGCGTAGGCCGGTGCTTCGCGGTCGAGGAGCTCGATCGCGGCCAGGGCGAACGGGGACAGCGGCTGGTTCAGTGCGAAGTCCATCTGCAGGTCGACGGTGAGCCGCACGCGACGGCCCTCCTCGTCGGGCTCGGCGAGCTGCTCGACCACCCCGCCGGCCAGCAGCGCCCGGTAGATGGCGATCGCGCGGCGGATGAGCCGCCGCTGCGAGTGGACGTCCTCGTGGTTCTCGGTGAGCAGGTGCCGCATCGCCTGGAAGGCGTCGCCCGGCCGGCTGATCACGTTGAGCAGCATCGCGTGCGACACCTGGAAGCTGGACCGGAGCGGCTCGGGCTCCGCCTCGACCAGCCGATCGAAGGTCGGCCGGCCCCAGCCGATCGCCCCCTCCGGCGGCTTCTTGCGCACCACCTTGCGCCGCTTCTTCGGGTCGTCGCCCGCCTTCGCCAGCGCGCGCTCGTTGTCGATGACGTGCTCCGGCGCCTGCACCACCACCGTGCCGATGGTGTCGAAGCCGGCGCGGCCGGCCCGGCCGGCGATCTGGTGGAACTCGCGGGCGTAGAGGAGGCGGGTCTTCTGCCCGTCGTACTTCGACAGGGCGGTGAAGAGCACGGTGCGGATCGGCACGTTGATGCCGACGCCGAGGGTGTCGGTGCCGCAGATCACCTTGAGCAGCCCGGCCTGCGCGAGCGTCTCGACGAGCCGGCGGTACTTCGGCAGCATGCCGGCGTGGTGGACGCCGATGCCGTGGCGCACCAGCCGCGACAGGGTCTTGCCGAAGCCGGCGGTGAAGCGGAAGTTGCCGATCGCCTCGGCGATCATGTCCTTCTCGGCCCGCGTCGACACGTTGATGCTCATGAGGGCCTGCGCGCGTTCGAGGGCGGCAGCCTGCGTGAAGTGCACGATGTAGACGGGCGCCTGCCGGGTGCTCAGCAGCTCCTCGATCGTCTCGTGCAGCGGGTCCATCGAGTAGGTGAACATGAGCGGCACGGGCCGCTCGGCGTTCTTCACCACGGCCGTGGCCCGGCCGGTCCGGCGGGTCAGGTCGTCCTCGAAGCGGCTGACGTCGCCGAGGGTCGCGGACATGAGCACGAACTGCGCCTGCGGGAGCTCGATGAGCGGCACCTGCCACGCCCAGCCACGGTCGGGGTCGGCATAGAAGTGGAACTCGTCCATGACGACGATGCCGGCGTCGGCCTCGGCGCCGTCGCGCAGCGCGATGTTGGCGAGGATCTCGGCCGTGCAGCAGATGATCGGGGCGTCGGCGTTGACGCTGGCGTCACCGGTGAGCATCCCGACGTTCTCGGCGCCGAACATCTCGACCAGGGCGAAGAACTTCTCCGAGACGAGCGCCTTGATGGGCGCGGTGTAGAAGGTCGTGCGGTCGCTGGCGAGCGCCGCGAAGTGGGCGCCGGCCGCGACGAGGCTCTTGCCCGAGCCCGTGGGCGTGTTCAGGATGACGTTCGCGCCCGAGACGATCTCGATCAGGGCTTCTTCCTGATGCGGGTAGAGGCTGAGGCCCTGCTCCTTGGCCCAGCCGGCGAAGGCGTCGAAGACGGCGTCGGGGTCACCGCCGCGCGGGACGCGGCTCGCGAGGGCGCTCACGACTTCACGTACATCAGGTCGAACGACGGACGGCCGTCGCGGATGGCGCGCTGCTCGAACTTCGTGAGCGGGCGATGGGCCGGGCGCGGGGCGAAGCCGTCGTGGACGTTGCGCAGCCGCGGGTCGGCGGTCAGCGTCTCCAGCATCGCCTGGGCGTACCCGGCGTCGTCGGTCGCGCAATGCAGCACCCCGCCCGGGCGGAGCCGGTCGCGCAGGAGCGCCACGTGGGCGGGCTGGATCAGGCGGCGCTTGTGGTGCCTGGCCTTCGGCCACGGGTCGGGGAAGAACACATGCACGGCGTCGAGGCTTTCGAGAGGGATGTCGGAGCGCAGCAGTTCGAGCGCATCGACGCTGACGACCCGCAGGTTGGTCAGGCCGCGCTGCTCGATGAGCGACAGGAGGTTGGCGACGCCGGGGGTGTGGATCTCGACGGCCAGGTATCGGCGGGCGGGATCGGCCGCGGCCATCTCAACCGTCGCCTCCCCCATGCCGGAGCCGATCTCGAGCACGTCGATCGGGTCGCCGGGGACGAACGCGAACGCGTCGGTCAGGCGGTGGAGCGCGTCGAAGTGCCGACCACTGAGCCGCCCCCGGCGCGGGTGGTATGTCCGGATGGGCTTGCGGGGGCGCTCGACGGTAGTCACGGGTGAACAACCTTACCTGGCGTGCGCACGAGGACACCACGCTTCCGCGGGCATCGCGCCGCGGCCGGCACGGGAACCGGACACTGCGGCACGTCGGCCAGGTGCTGCCGCGGCTGGCGGGCCGGGGTGCGACGGCCGGGGGTCC
>NZ_JBEXCY010000007.1:35337-37927 GCF_040605515.1 Dactylosporangium sp. NPDC005572
GGTCCGAAGGGCGGGGTCCGAAGGGCGGGGTCCGAAGGGCGGGGTCCGAAGGGCGGGGTCCGAAGGGCGGGTGCCACAGCCGCGGAGGCCACAGCCGGGAGTCCATGGTCACGGAGGCCACAGGTGGGGCCACAGCCGGGAGGCCACGGCCCCGGGGCCGACGGCCGGGTCCGACGCCCGGGCGCAGCCGGCCGCTGTGTGGCGGACCCGCGCCGACGCCCCGCGCCGAGCGGGCGGGTCGGCGGGGCATCGGTCCGGCTATCTGCGCAGCACCTCCTGCGCGGCCTGGACCAGCGCCATCAGGTCCTCGCTCGGTCGCTCGGGCGGCCATACGAGCCCGAACGTCAGACGGAGGCCGGTGTCGACCAGCGGCACGAACCGGACATCAGGACGGCGGACGGTGTCGACGACCAGCTGCGGCACCGGCAGGGCGCCGCGCCCGGCCGCCACCAGGTCGATCGCCGCCAGTGGGTCGTCGACCGCTTCCGGCGCGAGCCGCAGCGGACCGGTCGCCGCAGACCTGGCTGCCGCAGACCTGGTTGCCGATCGGTCCATCGATCGGTATGCCGACTGGTCCGTCGAGCGGTCGGCCGGGCGGTCGGCCGGGGCTGTGGGGGCGGGGCGGAGGCCTCGGGGCAGCAGCAGGCTCGGCACCTGGGCGAGGGCGACGCGGGCGGCGGAGGACAGCGGGTCGGCGGACGGTACGGCCAGGTGGGTCAGTGGGACGTGGAAGCGGGCGGAGCTCGCGCAGCCGGCGGGGAACGGGGTGTTCATCAATGCAGCCGAGGACAGGCTGTGGGTCAGCTCGTGGGTGGCCGCCTGCCAGCCGGCCGGGCGGAGCTCGACGTCGACCGCCGGTTTGCGGGCCGCCAGACGGCGGGCGACGCGGGCGGCGAAGCCGCCGACCAGCGGGGCATAAGCGAGCCGAATGCCCGGCGTCGACGGCACCGCGAGGCGGGCGGCCTCGGCCGTGAACGCGGCGGCCTGGTCGAGCACGGCCTCGGCGTGATGCAGCAGGGCGCGGCCGGCGTCCGTGAGCTGGACGTCGCGGCTGGTGCGGTCGAAGAGCCGGAGGGCCAGCGTGCGCTCCAGGCGGGCCACCGCCTGGCTGACCGCCGGCTGCGACATGCCCAGCCCGGCGGCCGCCCGGGAGAACGACCGGTGGCGGGCCACCAGCGCGAAGCACGCGATGTCGCGTAGCGGCGGGGCGTCGACCATGAGCCGAGTATCGGGCACGACGGCGGCTATTGGTGCCGCTTATCGATCGGGCGCGGGAGGGGGTGCGAGACCCAGGATGCGGGGCGTGACTGATGACTTTCCTGCTTCGACCGTGCTCGGGTACCCGCGCATCGGGCCCGACCGTGAGCTGAAGCACGCGCTGGAGGGGTACTGGGACGGGCGCCTGGGTCGCGCCGAGCTCGACCGCGTCGGGCGGGCGCTGCGCGCGGACACCTGGCGGCGGCTGGCGCAGCTCGGGCTGGACGGGCTGCCGTCGAACACGTTCTCGGAGTACGACCAGGTGCTCGACACGGCTGTGCTCGTCGACGCGGTGCCGGAGCGCTTCCGGGAGTGTGCCGATCCGTACTTCGCGATGGCGCGCGGAGGCGACGGGGTGGCGCCGCTGCGGATGACGAAGTGGTTCGACACGAACTACCACTACCTCGTGCCGGAGATCGGGCCGAAGACGCGGTTCCGGCTGGTGGCCGACAAGCCGCTGGGCGAGGTGCGGGAGGCGCGGGAGCTGGGGTACGAGACCCGGCCGGTCGTCGTGGGGCCGGTGACGTTCCTGCGGCTGGCGCAGGCGGCGCCCGGCAGTCCCGCCGGGTACGCGCCGATCGATCGGCTGGACGACCTGCTGGATGTGTACGTGCGGCTGCTGTCCGCGCTCGCCGACGCGGGGGTGGGCTGGGTGCAGTTCGACGAGCCGGTGTTGGTCACCGACGGTGGGTCGCCGGCGGTCCGGCACGCGTACCGGCGGCTGGCGGGGCACGCGCGGCGGCCGCGGCTGCTGGTGGCGTCGTACTTCGGGGACATCGCCGACGGGCTGCCGGCGCTCGCGGTGACGGCCGTGGAGGCGGTCGCGCTGGACCTGACGCACGGGGTGCCGGCGAACGTGGACCTGTTGCAGGGCAAGACCGTCGTGGGCGGTGTCGTCTCCGGGCGGGAGGTGTGGCGGACGGACCTGGACTCGGCGCGGGCGCTGCTCGCCGGGGCGAACGCCACGAGTGTGAGCACGTCGTGCTCGTTGCTGCACGTGCCGTACTCGCTGCGGGGGGAGGAAGTGCTGCCGGGGCGGCTGGCGTTCGCGGAGGAGAAGGTCGCGGAGGTGGTCGAGCTGGCCTGGCTCGGGCCGAAGCCGGGGCCCGTCCCGGTGGTCCCGGCTTCGGGGGCGCCGTCGGGCGTGCACAACCTGCGGGTCGACCTGCTCGAGCGCCGGGCGCGTGAGGACGGGCAGGCGCTCGACGAGCTCCCGGCCCGCGGCGCGACCGCGCCGGGCGCTGCCGGGGCCGGCGAGGTGCCGCCGGAGCGGCGGGCGGGCGGGGGCGGGCGAGCGCCCGCCGAGCGGCACGCCTCTGGGGAGCGGCGGACG
>NZ_JBEXCY010000007.1:38022-152137 GCF_040605515.1 Dactylosporangium sp. NPDC005572
GGACGGCCGCGGAACGGCACGGCTCGGCGGAGGAGCGGGACGCCTCTGGGGAGCGGCGGACGGCCGCGGAACGGCACGGCTCGGCGGAGGAGCGGGACGCCTCTGGGGAGCGGCGGGCGGGCGCGGAGCGGCGGGGGTACGCGGAGCGGAGTGCGTACGAGGTCAGGGCGGCGGCGCAGCGGGACCTGGGGCTGCCCGTGTTGCCGGTGACGACGATCGGCTCGTTTCCGCAGACGGGGGCGTTGCGGGCGGCGCGGCGGGAAGTGGCGGCCGGGGTGCGCGGCGAGGCGGAGTACGAGGAGCTGGTGCGGGCGGAGATCCGGCGGGTCGTCGAGGTGCAGGAGCGGCTCGGGATCGACGTGCTCGTGCACGGGGAGCCGGAGCGCAACGACATGGTGCAGTACTTCGCCGAGCACCTCGACGGGTTCGCGGTGACCCGGAACGGGTGGGTGCAGTCGTACGGGTCGCGGTGCACGCGGCCGCCGATCCTGCACGGCGACGTGCGCAGGAGCGCGCCGATCACGGTGCGGTGGGCGCGGTATGCGCAGTCGCTGACCGGGAAGCCGGTCAAGGGGATGCTGACCGGGCCGGTGACGATCGTGGCCTGGAGCTTCGTGCGCGGCGACCTGCCCCTGCGGGACGTGACGATGCAGGTCGCCGACGCGGTGCGGGCCGAGGTGCAGGATCTGGAGGCGGCCGGCATCCGGGTGATCCAGGTCGACGAGCCTGCCCTGCGGGAGCTGCTGCCGCTGCGCCGAGAGGAGCAGGCGGGCTATCTGGAGTGGGCGGTGGCGGCGTACCGGCGGGCGACCGGGGGCGCCGGTGACGCGACGCAGATCCACACGCACCTCTGCTACAGCAACGCCGACGAGGTGCTGGCCGCGATCGACGGGCTCGACGCCGACGTCACGAGCATCGAGTCGGCGCGGTCGGGGACGGCGGTGCGGGGGTTCGGGCGCGGGCTCGGGCCGGGGGTGTACGACATCCACTCGCCGCGGGTTCCGGACGTCGCCGAGGTGACGGCGCGGCTGCGGAGCGCCCTGCGGCACGTGCCGGCCGAGCGGCTGTGGGTGAACCCGGACTGCGGGCTGAAGACGCGGACGTACGAGCAGGTGGAGGCGGCGCTGGCCAACGTCGTCGCGGCGGCGCGGAAGGTCCGGAGCGTATTGTAAAGATATGTCCTATCCGCCGCCCCGATACCTCGGGGAGTCCGGGGAACACAGCGCCACCTACCGACCGGCCGACGCACCGCCCGAGTGGACCTACGCCAACGGCAACACGGTCCATTACCTGGCGACGGGGGCCACGACCAACGGGCAGTTCGGGCTGTACCGATGGGAGATGGGGCCGCAGCCCAGCGGGCCGGATCCGCACTTCCATCGGTCGATCTCGGAGTCGTTCTACATCTTGCGTGGGACGGTCCGGATCTACGACGGCAAGCAGTGGATCGACACGGTGCCCGGCGACTTCGTGCACGTTCCGGAGGGTGGCGTGCACGCCTTCCGGAACGAGTCCGGCGAGCCGGCGTCGATGCTGCTGCACTTCGCGCCCGGAGCGCCGCGTGAGGCCTACTTCGAGGGGCTGCCCGAGCTGGGCAGGCTGACCGACGAGGAACGCGCGGCGTTCATGCTCGAGCACGACACGTTCTGGCTGTAGCGGGCCCGACGGGGGTCACGGGGTCGTCGGCTGCCCCGTGACCCGGGTGTACTCCTCCGGGGTGCCGATGGCCGGGCGGTTGGCGGGGTGTTCGACGTAGTGCTCGACCACCGTGCCCAGGAAGACGGGCTCGACCGCCAGGAGCTCCAGCGGGACCAGGAGCCAGCCGGGGTCGGGGTGGCCCGGGCGGCGGATGCTGAGGGCGAGCTTCGGCGAGCGCACGGTCAGCGGGAGCGGCGCGGCCGGGACCCGGACCAGCTCGTCCCACGCGACCTGGCGGCGGCCGCCGGCGCGGATGGTCAGGCCCGTCGGGCTGACGACGATGCGCGGGCCGCGCAGGAGCGGGATCGCCGCCGCGGCGATGATCAGGGCCGCGGCCGTGTTGATGCCGATGCGGGCGCCCAGCGGCAGGGACGGGTCGCTCTCCAGGAACAGGGTGCCCAGCAGGGCCCAGCCCATCGCCATCCGGCCCAGCCAGACCGGGGAGCCGGGGACCACGAACGCGTTCTCCCGGATGCGCAGGGCCAGCGGCTGGGTCAGCGGCCGGAAGGCGATGCCGAAGGCGATGAACGCCGAGGCCATCACGACGATCGGCGCCAGCAGCAGGATGACCGCCAGCCAGATCGGGGTGTTCTGCGGGGTGACGGCGAACTCGTAGGTCACCCGGAGGGCCACCAGGACCACGGCGACCGCCCCGGCCGTCAGCTTGCTGGTCAGCAAGCGGCGGTCGAGCTGGCCGGGGGTCACACCAGCCAGTCTACGAACGGGGCTCCACCTCGGCGAGCACGCGAGACGGCCCGGCGCACCGAAAACGGGGCCTAAACGGGACCTAGACGGCCAGGTCGACGAAGCGGGCACGGAGGTCCGACAGGGTCGGCATGGCCACGGCGCCGCCGCGGGACTCGCAGACCAGGCCGGCGACGTGGACGGCGACGCGGGTCAGGACGGCCCAGCTGCCCAGGTCGACGGGGAGGCCCTGGGTCAGGATGCCCCAGGACAGGCCCGCCATCGTGGCGTCGCCGGCGCCGGTGGCGTCGACCGGGGTGATGGGGGCGGGCGGGACACGGACGGTACCGGCGGTGGACGCGACGAGCGCGCCGGCGCTGCCGATCGTCACCACGACCGCGCCGGCGCCCAGGTCCAGGAGGCGGCCGGCCGCGGACTCCGGGGACTCGCCCCACAGGGCCAGCGCGTCGGCCGACGAGAGCTTGACGAGGTCGGCCGTGGCGGCGAACTCGGCGACGACGTCGGGGTTCAGGCCGACGATCGGGCGGACGTTCGGGTCGAAGACGCGGACCGGGCCGGGCACGGACCAGGCGCGGCGGGCGGCGGCCAGGACGGGCGGGGCGAGGAGGGCCATCGAGCCGCAGTAGAGGAGGCCGGCGCGGGCGACGAGCTCGGTGTCGACGTCGGCGGCGGCGTAGCGGGCGTGCGAGTCGCCGTAGAAACGGAACGACGGCTCGTGGCCGTCGAAGGTCGTCACCGCCAGGGTCGTGGCCACCCCGGGGACGGTCACCGTGCCCGAGGTGCCGACGCCGACCGCGGACAGGTGGGCCAGGAGCCGGGCGCCGAACGGGTCGTCGCCGAAGGAGCCCAGGAACTGGGCCGGTGCGCCCAGGCGGGCGATGCCGACGGCGACGTTGAACGGGGCGCCCCCTACGGCGGGGCGGTAGATCACCGAGTCTCCGGACGGCTCTTCGAGCAGATCGACCAACGCCTCACCGAGCACCACCGCGTAACCCGTCACCGGGCCAGTATCACGGTGTCGGTCGCTGCTTGGCCAGCCACAACTCGCGAGCGAGCTCGCCCGGGCTGAGGTTGGGCGGACCGGCCGAGCGGACGAAGGAGGTGGCCCCGTCCTGGCCCTTGACGGTGAACCAGCACTGCGACGGCTCCAGCACCTCGGCGCCCTCGCTGGACGGCGGGACGGCGCGGGCCGTGAACAGCAGCTGCGCGCGGGCCTGGTTCAGGTCGCGGTCGCGGAGCAGGCGCAGGGCCTCGGCGGCCAGGCCGGGGTGCAGGACGGCGTCGAGGTCGTCGACGAGGAGCACGCCACCGGCGTCGAGGGCCGGGAGGAGCTCGGCGAGCAGGTCGAGCCAGGCGATCGTGCCGTCCGACTCGACGTACGAGCCGAGCGGCTGCGGGCCGCACCGGCCGTCGTGGACGAGCCGGACCGTGGAGGCGCTGGTGTCGACGCCGATGATGCCCAGGTCGGCCCGGGTCAGCAGCAGCGTCAGCTGGTCGGACCAGCGGGAGGCCAGGTGGTCGAGGCCGCCGACCAGCCGGGCGCCGGCGGCGATGCGGACCGGGCGGATGCCGGCCAGCCAGCGGGCGACGGGCGCCAGGCCGGGGTCCTCGGCGTCGGCGCCGAGCGCGAGCAGCGTGGTCGTGGGGTCGAGTGCGGTACACAAGGTGTCCAGGCGGGCCTGGGGCAGGCTGCGCACGCCCGTGCGGTCGCGCTCGAACCACACCCGGCGGCGGAGCTGGTCGTGGGCGTGGAGCCACTCCGCCGCGATTTCGCCCGTTTTGTAGGCGCAGCCGTAGACGTAGCGGATGCCGTCCAGGATGAACTCGATCTCGAACCGGGTGGGCAGGATGCGGGCCGCCGGGTCGAGCTGGAACGGCTCGAAGCGCTGGGTGACCTCCCGGGCGTCGCTCCCGGCCGCGGCGAGTGAGCGCAGCGTGGCCAGGGCGCGCAGGACCGTGGACTTGCCGCTGGCGTTCGCGCCGAACACGCCCAGCAGCGGCGATACCCGGATGGCGGCGCCGTGCGCCAGGGACACGGAAAAGCCGGAGTAGCCGCCGTCGGACAGCAGGGTGATCTCCTGGATGTCGCGGACCGAGCGGTAGTTCTGGACGCGGAACTTGAGCAGCATTGCCGCTCACGGTAGGTGCAACTGCTCCCGCCGACGGGCGTCCTGATCATCCTCACCAGCGAAATAACCCGGCCGCATCGTCTGCGTGACGAACACCGCGTGCCACACGCAGAACACCAGCACGGTCCACAGCTTGCGGCTGTGGTCGGCCTCCTTCTTCCGGTGCGCGCGGAGCAGGCCGCGGACGACGTCGAGGTCCAGCAGGTCGCCGGCGCCGGAGGTGTCCAGCAGGCCGTGGGCCCAGTCGTACATCTCCCCCCGCAGCCACGGCCGGATCGGCACGGGGAAGCCGAGCTTCTTGCGGTTGACGATGGCGGCGGGGACCACGCCGGCCAGGGCGCGGCGCAGCGCGGCCTTCGTCTCGTGGGAGCGCGGCGGCACCTTGAGCTCGCTGGGCAGGGTGGCCGCGACCTCGAACACGGCCCGGTCGAGGAACGGGGTGCGCAGCTGCAGCCCGTGGGCCATCGTCATGCGGTCGGCCTTGACCAGGATGTCGCCGCGCAGCCACGTGTAGAGGTCGATGTACTGCATCGTCGTCACGTCGTCGAGGGCGCTCGCCTCCTTGAAGACCGGCCCGGTGACGTCGGTGTGCCGGATGTCCGGCTCGTAGTGGCGCAGCAGCGCCGCCTTCTCCTCGTCGGTGAAGATGCGCGCGTTGCCGTAGTACCGCTCCTCGATCGGCGTCGTGCCGCGCTCCAGGAAGCTCTTGCCCTTCATGCCCTGCGGGATGACCCGCGAGACGGCGCGCAGGCCGCGCTGCATGGACTCGGGCAGGTGGCTGACCGTGGCGAGGGAGAGCGGCTCGCGGTAGATCGGGTAGCCGCCGAACAGTTCGTCGGCGCCGTCGCCGCCGAGGACCACGGTGACGTCCCGGGCGGCCCGCTCGGCCAGGAAGTACAGCGGCACCAGCGCCGGGTCGGCGACCGGGTCGTCGAGGTGCCAGACGATGCGCGGCAGCGCCTGCATGAGGTCGGCGGGCGTGACCACGGTGGCGGTGAGCGGCACGCCCAGCGCGCGGGCGGACTGCTCGGCGACGGCGATCTCGGAGTACTGCTCGTCGTCGTAACCGACCGTGTACGTGCGCAGGCGCGGGTCGACCTCGGCAGCGAGCGCGACGATCGCGGTCGAGTCGATGCCGCTGGACAGGAAGGCGCCGACGGGGGCGTCGGCCTTCAGGCTCGCGTGGACGCTGTCGCGCAGGGCGGCGGTGATCCGCTGTACCAGAGCGTCCTCGTCACCGGCCGGAGCAGGGCGGAACTCCAGCTGGCTGTACCGCCGGTTGGCCAGCGGCCCGCCCGGCGTGTAGACGAACGACTCCCCAGCGCCGAGCCGCCGCAGGTCCCGGTGCATGGTTGCCGGCTCCGGCACGTACTGCATGGTCAGGTAGTGCTGCAGCTGCGCCGTGTCCACCAGCGAGCGGTCCGCGACGAACGGCAGCAGGGCCTTCTTCTCGCTGGCCAGGTACACGCCCTCGGGCCGGCTCAGCTGGTACAGCGGCTTGATGCCGTAGGCGTCGCGCGCCCCGAACGCCCGGCGCGCCGACGAGTCCCAGATCACGAACGCGAACATGCCGCGGAGCCGGTTGACCGCGCTCGGCCCCCAGTGGTGGTAGGCGGCGACGATCACCTCCGCCTCCGACTCGGTGACGAACCGCGCGTCGCGCTGCTCGATGAGCTCGGCCCGCAGTTCGGCGGCGTTGTACACGGCGCCGTCGAAGGCGATGAGGTACCGCCCGGCGCTCACGCCCAGCGGCGGGTAGGACAGCGGCTGGGCGCCGCCGGCGCCGCCGGTCACATCCAGGCGGTGCACGGCGAACACGACCTCGTCGGTCGCCACCACCCGCCGGTCGTCCGGGCCACGGTGGCGCAGCAGCCCCAGGGCGTCCTCGACCGCGTCCCGGTGCGCCGCCGCGTTCCCCCGCGCGCTGACGAACGTGAGCAGTCCCGCCATAGCCTGCATCCTCGCACGCGGTACGGTCGCAGGTGGAGCACGAATCAGCGGCGATGAGGGCAGGTAGCACGATGAACGACGCAGGTCAGCAGTCACACGACCCGGACTTTCCGGAGCGGTTCATCGAGTTCATGCGGACCGGCTGGCGCGACTCGGCGCTCGACGCCACCCCCCGGACCGAGGCCCCCAACCATGCGAAGCGGCGCGCCGACCTGTCGGCCGCGTTCCCCGGTGAGACGCTGGTCATCCCGACGGGCGTGGACAAGGTGCGCAGCAACGACACCCACCACCCGTTCCGGCCCGGATCCGACCACGTGTGGCTCACCGGTGAGCACGATCCGGATGCGGTACTGCTGATGCGCCCGACGGAGGGCGGACACGAGGCCACGCTCTACCTGCGGCCGCGGTCGCCGCGCGACACCGACGAGTTCTTCCGCGACCGCAACTACGGGGAGCTGTGGATCGGGCGCCGCCACACGCTCACGGAGAAGGCCGCCGAGCTCCAGGTGGGCACCGCGCACCTCGACGACCTGGCGGCGGCGCTGGACGACTGCGCGCCCGGCCGCACCCGCGTGCTGCGCGGCTACGACCCGTTCGTCGACGCGCAGGTCCGCCCGGGCGCGCCCGAACGCGACGACGAGCTGGCCCAGGCGCTCTCCGAGCTGCGCCTGGTGAAGGACGCCTGGGAGCTGGAGCAGCTCCAGGACGCGATCGACGCGACCGTGCGCGGCTTCGAGGACGTGGCCCGGGTCCTGCCGGCCGACCGGCCGGTGAGCGAGCGGCTCGCCGAGGGCGTGTTCGGCCTGCGGGCGCGGCACGACGGCAACGCGGTCGGGTACGGCTCGATCGTCGGCAACGGCGCGCACGCGGCGATCCTGCACTGGACGCGCAACGACGGGCGGACCGTCCCGGGCGAGCTGCTGCTGATGGACATGGGCGTCGAGAACCGCAACCTCTACACGGCCGACGTGACCCGCACGGTCCCGGTGTCGGGCACGTTCACGCCGCTGCAGCGCCAGGTGTACGACATCGTCCACCGCTCCCAGCAGGCCGGCATGGACCTGATCCGGCCGGGGGTCGCGTTCGACGACATCCACCAGACGTGCATGCGGGTGCTCGCGGAGGGCCTCAAGGACCTGGGCGTGCTCCCGGTCAGCGTCGACGAGGCGATGGACAAGTCGGCCATCCTGTACCGCCGGTGGAGCCTGCACGGCTTCGGTCACATGCTGGGCCTGGACGTGCACGACTGCGCCTCGGCCCGCAAGGAGCGCTACCGCGAGGGCACCGTCGAGGCGGGCCACGTGCTGACCGTCGAGCCCGGCCTCTACTTCCAGCCGGAGGACGAGCTGGTGCCGGCCGAGCTGCGCGGCATCGGCGTGCGGATCGAGGACGACGTCGTGGTGACCCCGACCGGCGCGCGCAACCTGTCGGACGGCCTGCCCCGCACGGCGGACGACGTCGAAACGTGGCTCGCCGCTCAGCGCGAGGCCGGGCCGCGTTTGCCTTAGGTACCGTCGGATCAAGGACAGTGACCGCGTGATCCAACTCCCACCGGTCACGATGCGGCCATGAGTGCTCTCATCGTGCTCGGCGTCGTCGTCGTGCTGGTCGTCGCGCTGCTGCTCTGGGCCGTGTCGGCCTACAACTCGCTGGTCAAGGCCCGCAACCAGGTCGAGGCGTCCTGGGCGCAGATCGACGTGCAGCTCAAGCGGCGCCACTCGCTGATCCCGAACCTCGTCGAGACCGTCAAGGGCTACGCCGCGCACGAGCGGTCCACGCTGGAGGCGGTCGTGACGGCCCGTAACGTCGCCGTGCAGGCCGCGCCGCAGGGCCCGGGCCGCCAGGCCGAGGCCGAGGGCATGCTGACCCAGGCGCTCGGGCGGCTGTTCGCGCTCGCCGAGGCGTACCCCGACCTCAAGGCCAACCAGGGCTTCCTGCAGCTGCAGGGCGAGCTCGGGGCGACCGAGGAGAAGATCGCGTACGCCCGGCAGTTCTACAACAGCGCCATCCAGACCTACAACCAGCGGGTCCAGACCCTGCCGACGAACCTCGTCGCGGGGATCGGCGGGTTCCGGACGAAGCCGTACTTCGAGGCGACCGGCGCCGAGCGCGCCGACGTCAACGTCCGGTTCTGACGTGTCGCCGGCCCTGCTGGTCGAGCTCGGGATCGTCGCCGCCGGGATCGGGCTGTGGTTCGTCGCGTTCTGGGGCGCGCTGCTGTTCACCAGGCCGCGGCCGATCGCGGCGGCGCCCCCGACGCAGGACTTCGGTGGCGCCGAGCCGCCCGCGGTGGTCAGCCTCGTCACGGGCCGCTGGGAGCTGACCGAGGACGCCGCCGAGTCGACGCTGATCGACCTGGCGGCCCGCCGGATCCTCGAGTTCCGCCAGCCGGGCAACGACCCGCTCCAGACCACGGTGCATGTGCGCGAGAGCCGGCCGAGCGGCCTCAACCGGTACGAAACCATGATCTTCGAACGCGTCCAGCGGCTCGCCGTCGGCGGCACCGTCCCGCTCACCGCGCTCACGTTCCGTGACCCCGCCGAGGCCAAGACCTGGGGGAAGCGGCTCAACGCGGCCATCGTCGCCGACGCGCGGTCGCGGGGCCTGTCGCGGCGGCGCTTCTCCCCCACCGTCGTGGCCGCGCTGACCATCGTCGCGGCCGTGCCGTCGATCGCCGCCGGCCTGACGGTCTACCTGCACTCCCAGCGCGACCCGACCTCCGACGAGGGCGCCTGGGTCGCGCCGATCTTCTTCGTGTGGTTCGCGCTCGGGTTCTTCGCCGCGAAGTCCCGCGGCGAGCGCGACACGCCGCTCGGGCGGGAGGTCGCGGCGCGCTGGCTCGGCCTCAAGCACTACCTGCGCGCGCACGAGAGCTTCGCCGACCTGCCGCCCGCGGCGGTCACGGTGTGGGACCGCTACCTGTCCTACGGTGACGCGGTCGGCGCCACCCGCGTGTGCAGCGCCGTCATCGACCTCGGCATGGGCAACCGGCACAAGGTGTGGTCGTCGTTCGGGGGGGCCTGGCGGCGGGTGCGGGTGCGTTATCCGCAGGTGTTCCCACGGTACGGCCAGAAGGCGCTGCGGCTGACCCTGAAGGCCGCCGGTGCGCTGGTGGTGGTGGCGCTCGTCGTCCGGTACGCGCACGTGGTCAAGGACATGTCGCTGCCGGGCCCCGTGACCCTGATCCTGCAGGTCCTCGTGGCGGTGCCGCTGGCGTACGCCGGCTACACGCTCATCGGCGTCGTCGTCGACCTGGCCACCCCCGTCACCGTGCGGGGCGAGGTGCTGTGGGTGGAGGTGTGGAAGTCGGGCTCGCGGAACGACGAGAGCGTGCCCTGGCTGCACTACGTGGCGGTCGACGAGGGCCGCGAGGACCGCACGGTCGCCTGGGCCTGCCCGTCGGAGCTGGCCGGCCGCACCCGCCCCGGCGACGTGGTCACGCTGACGGCCCGCCGCTGGACCCGCCGGGTGCTGACGCTGCACGTCGAGCAGCACGGCCAGGCCCGCGCGGCGGCCGCGGCCGCCGACGAGGACACCGAGAAGCTGATCCTGCGCGAGATGTCGTCCGGCCTCCAGGGCCTGGCCGTCGCGGCGGCGATGCACGAGCCGGAGGTGTACCCCGGGCGCCTGCTGACGATCGACGAGGTCTCCCGCGCCCTGGGCGGCCCCGCGGCGCTGCAGGACACGGGCCGCGCGATGGCGGTGGGCGCGATGGCGATCGCGGGGTATCAGACCGCCGCCGGGGGGACACTCGTCGTGACGACGGCGAGCGGCACGGCCGCGTCGGAGCTGGCGATCCGCGTCCACCGCGGCGGCCTGCCCGTCCCGGGCGTGGGGGACGAGGCGTACACGTCGGGCACCTGGGCCGTGGCCCGCCGCGGCCGGACGGTGGTCCGCCTGGAGCTGCGCACGCCGGGCCCGGTCAACCAGGCGGCCCTGACCTGGCTGCTGACCCAGGCGATGTCCCGCCTCCCCCAGCCCACGGCCCAACCCCTCTGACCCCACCGGCACGCGAAACGCAGTCCGACTTGTAGCGCACGATCGTTGGGTAAGAGGATTCCGGAGACAGCACAGCACATCGCGAGGAGAACGCATGTCTGACCGTCCGCGCCCGCCGTCACCCTACGACTTCCTGCCCGCGGTGCCGGCGTTCACGCTGACCAGCGAAGACCTGACCGCCGGGGGGACGCTGCCGGACGCCCAGGTGTACGAGCGGGGGAACACCTCGCCCCATCTCGCCTGGTCCGGCTTTCCGGCGGAGACCAAGAGCTTCGCGCTGACGTGCTACGACCCGGACGCCCCCACCGGCGGCGGGTTCTGGCACTGGCTCGTCGTCAACCTGCCGGTCGGCGTCACCGAGCTGCCCACCGGGGCGGGCACCGGCGACAAGGACGGGCTGCCCGACGAGGCCGTCCACCTCAGGAACGACTACGGCAGCCGCGACTTCGGGGGCGCCGCCCCGCCGAGGTCGGACGCCCCGCACCGGTACTTCTTCGCCGTACACGCGCTCGACGTCGAGTCGCTCGACCTGGACCCCGGCTCGAGCCCCAACGTGGTCGGCTTCAACGTGACCGCCCACACGATCGCCCGGGGCCTGCTGGTCTCGGAGTTCGGCTTCTAGCCACGCCGGCGCGCCGCCCACCCCGCGAAGGGTGGGCGGCGTACGCCCGACCGGATGAACTCCAGCAAACGGAGGGTCAAGCCGTTTGCAAGCGGCCCGACGGATGCTGTTCACCGTGAACGCACTGATGCTGATCCGGCGGGTGCCGGCGGGACGGGACGCCGTGACCCGGCGTGTCCTGGCGGAGTGGAAGAACTCGCCGTTGGACGAGCCGGCGCTGGAGTGGTGGGAGCTCGTGGACCCGGCCGGTGAGGACGATCAGCCGCCCGGGGCCCTGGCCGCGGTACACCCGGACGGCGACACCGTCCGCCTGGTCTTCTTCGCGACCCCGCCCGGACGCCGCGACCGCGCCGTTCAGTTGCTGATCGCCCTGGTGGATGCCCTGCGAGCGACCTCGGCCCGTACGCTCGTGGCGACGCCACCGGCATCCGGCCGGGACATTGCCGACATTCTGCACGAAGCGGGATTCCGGCCGCTGGCGAACGGCCTGGAGGCCGTGGACCTGTAGGTGAAGGAGTGGGCGCCGGATGGAGTTCGGCATCCTGGGCCCGCTGGAGGTCGTCACCGGCGACGGCGCCCCGGTCGACCTCGGTACCCCGAAGCAGCGCGCGGTCCTGGCCATGCTGGCCGCGCAGCCCGGCCGCACGGTCTCCGTCCAGCGCCTGGTCGAGGAGCTGTGGGCGGACGAGCCCCCCGAGCGCGCGACGGCGTCGTTGCAGGCCTACGTCTCCCGCCTGCGCCGCGCGCTCGAGCCGGGCCGCACGAGCCGCGACCGCTCGGCGGTCCTGGTGAGCCGGGCTCCGGGTTATTTCCTTTCGGTACCGAACGAGGCCGTCGACGCCGCCCGCTTCGCCGCCGCGGTGGCGGCCGCCCGCAGCGACGGCCCGTCGGAGGCGACCGTCCGGTCGCTGACGGCGGCCCTGCAGCTGTGGCGCGGCGACCCCCTGCCCGAGCTGGGCGACTCCCCGCTCGCCCGAGCCGAGCGCTCCCGCCTGCAGGAGCTGCGCTTCTCGGCGATCGAGGAGCGCAGCGCCGCCCTGCTGGCCCTCGACCGCCCGGCGGAGGTGGTCTTCGCCAGCGAGTCGGTCCTGGCCGAGGCCCCCTACCGGGAACGGGTCTGGGGCCAGCTCATGCTCGGGCTGCACCGCACGGGCCGCCGCGCCGAGGCCCTGGCCACGTACGGCCGCGCCCGCACGCGCCTGCTGGAGGAGCTGGGCATCGAGCCCGGCCCCGCGCTCCAGGACCTGGTCGAGGCCCTGCACCGCGGCCCGTCCCCGGCCGAGCCTCGTGTATCCGCCATTTCGGAAATGTCGGATGAAGGAAGCAGGGAGGACGCGGGTGGTGGAGTCAGCCACGAAGCCGGGCTGGTAGGGCGGGAGCGCGAACTGGCCACCGTCGAGCGACTGCTCGGCGAACCGGCCCGCGGCGCGCTCCTGCTCGTCTCCGGCAGCCCCGGTATCGGCAAGTCCGCGCTCCTCGACCACCTCGCCGAGCGGGCCGCCGGGCAGGGCGCAGCCGTCGGCGCCGGCACCGGAGTGGACGGGGTGCCACCGCCCGTCTTCCTGCCGTGGGCGCAGATCCTCCGCGGGCTCGCCGGCAACGACCGGCAGGGGCTCACCGAGGCGTTCGCCCCGCACGGGAACCTGCCCGCCGTCCTCGACCCCACCCTCGCCGAGCGGCTGCCGCTGCCCGCCCCCGAGCGGCTGGCCGATGCCGAGCTTGCGCGCTCCCGGCTGTACCGGGGGCTGGTCGACGGCCTCCGCCGGCTCGCCGAGCGGCGGCGCGTGGTCATCGTCGTCGACGACGCGCACTGGCTCGACGCGCCGTCGACCGTCCTGCTGACCATGATCGCCGAGCCGGGCAGCCGCGCGCTCGTCGCCGTCGGGTACCGGGAGGCCGAGCTGGCCGCCGGCGCGCCCTTCGCCAAGACGCTCGGCGAACTGGTCGCGCAGCCACATACGGTACAAATGCCGCTTGAAGGATTGAACAGGACCGAGGTCGCCGCGCTCGCGCGCCGGATCGCCGAGGACAGCGTGCCGGACGAGACGGTCGACGTGCTCGTCGACCGGACCGGCGGCAACCCGTTCTTCCTCGTCGAGCTGCTCCAGGTGCTGGCCGCCGAGCACGCGCTCGACCCGGAGGCGGCCCGCGACCGGGTGCCCGTGCGGGTGCAGGAGGTCGTGCGGCGGCGGCTGGCCCGGCTGCCCGAGCAGGCGAACGCGGTGCTCGCCGTCGCCTCCGTCCTCGGTCGCGACTTCGACGTCACGGCACTGCGGGAAATGACCGGCATCGACGAGCTCGACCTCTACGACACGCTGGACACCGCGCTGGTCAGCGGCATCCTGACCGAGGGCGATCCGGGACGGCTGCGGTTCTCGCACGACCTGGTGCGCGAGACGGCGTACCTCGACCAGGGCCCGCTACGCCGCGCCCGCCTGCACGCCCGCGCGGCGAAGGCCCTGGCCGGGCCGACCGAGCAGGCGGCCCACCTGCGCCTCGCGCTGCCCGTGGTCAGCCCCCTGGACGTGGCCCGGGCGATGGCGGCGGCGGCCGGCGAGGCGTACGACCGCACCGCGCACGACACCGCCCGCGCGCTGCTGCACGAGGCCGTCGACACGCTGGGGCGCGCCCCGGTCACCGAGGAGCGCGACGTGCTGGAGCTCGACCTGCGGGTCCGGCTGGCGTACCTGCACCAGACGATCGACGGCTACCTCGAGCCGCCGGTCGCCGAGCAGTTCGCCCGGATGGCCCCGCTGCTGCTCCGCACCCGGCCGACCGTCGCGATCCTGCCCGCACTGTGGGGGTACGCCTCCTTCCACACCGCCTCCGGCAACCACGACCGCGCCGTCGAGGTGGCGCGGTCCGCCGGCGGCGCCGAGCCGTGGGCCCGGATCGTCGCCGACGTGCACGAGGGCCACGCGGCCTGGACCGCGCTCGACCTGCCGGGCGCGCGCCGGCTGTTCGAGCGGGCCGTCGAGGCGCTGCCGGCGGAGGACCTCCCGCTGTTCCCGATCGTGCACTGGGACCCGGTCGCGGGCATCCGGGCGCCGCTGGCCCTCGTCTGCGCGATGCTCGGCGACCACGACGCCGCGCGGGCGCACCTGCGGGCGATCCGCCCCCGGCCGGAGCCGTTCCAGCGGATGTACGTCAGCCACTACGCGGCCATCGTGGCGGTGGAGCGGGCGGACCCCGCGGAGGCGGCCGCGCTGTCGCGGCAGAGCCTGGCGCTCGCCGAGCGCGGGGGCAACCCGGAGTACCGCGCGTTCTCCCAGATCCACCTGGGCTGGGCCGAGGCGGCGGCCGGCGCGCCGGACGGCGTGGCCCGCATCGAGGCGGGCCTGGCCGCGCTGGGCGACAACGCCTGGCGGCGCCCCCGCCTGTTCATGCTGCATGCCGACGCGCTGCTGGCGACCGGCGCCGCGGCCCGGGCGGCTTCGGCGGCCTCCCAGGTGCTGGAGCGGGGGCTGACCGGCGAGGGCCGCTACATGCTGCCCGACCTGCACCGCATCCGCGGCGACGTTCGCGAGGCGGAGCGGCTCGCCCGGGAGATCGGCTACGTCGCCGCGCTTCGCCGGGTCACCGAGGGGTGAGGAACTCGAGCCGGTTGCCGTGCGGGTCGAAGGTGTGGAATCGGCGGTACCCCGGAAGCTCGTCACTCCAGGTGAGCTCGTAACCGGCCGCGGTCAGGCGCGCGGCCAACCCGTCGAGGTCGGGCCAGAGCAGGCCCGGGTGCGCCTTGCGGGCCGGGGCGAACGGCTCCTCGACGCCGAGGTGCAGCTCTACGCCGTGCCCCCCGAACCAGCACCCGCCCCGCTGGGCGAGCACCGGCGGCTTCGCGATCTCGGCGAGCCCCAGCAGCTCGGCGTAGAACCGGCGGGAGACGTCTTCGGAGCCGGCCGGGCAGGCCAGCTGGACATGGTGCAGCATGCCCACAGCTTGGTACAGGACTTGCCTTCAAAACAAGACGGACGTACGGTTTTCTTGAAAATGACGGACCCGCGGCGTGCCAGCTACCGCCGCTGGGGAAGACTTGGCCGTGAGACACCCGCCTGACTTGAGGAGTACGCCGTGGCGAGCCTCGACACGTTCGGAGCAAAGAGCCAGCTGAGCGTCGGCGACGCCAGCTACGAAATTTTCAAGATCGGCAAGGTCGAGGGCGCCGATCGGCTGCCGTACAGCCTGAAGATCCTGCTGGAGAACCTGCTGCGCACCGAGGACGGCGCGAACATCACCGCCGACCACATCCGCGCGCTGGGCGCCTGGGACGCTTCCGCCGAGCCCAGCGTCGAGATCCAGTTCACCCCGGCCCGCGTGCTGATGCAGGACTTCACCGGCGTGCCGTGCGTGGTCGACCTGGCCACCATGCGCGAGGCCGTCGTCGAGCTTGGCGGCGACCCGACCCGGGTCAACCCGCTCGCCCCGGCCGAGCTGGTCATCGACCACTCGGTCATCGCCGACCTCTTCGGCCGGCCGGACGCCTTCGAGCGCAACGTCGAGCTGGAGTACGGCCGCAACAAGGAGCGCTACCAGTTCCTGCGCTGGGGCCAGACCGCGTTCAACGAGTTCAAGGTCGTCCCGCCGGGCACCGGCATCGTGCACCAGGTCAACATCGAGTACCTCGCCCCCGTGGTCATGCCGCGCAAGGGGCAGGCCTACCCGGACACCGTGGTCGGCACCGACTCGCACACCACGATGGTCAACGGCCTGGGCGTCGTGGGCTGGGGCGTCGGCGGCATCGAGGCGGAGGCCGCGATGCTCGGCCAGCCGGTGTCGATGCTCATCCCGCGCGTCGTCGGCTTCAAGCTCTCCGGTGAGCTGCCCGAGGGCACCACCGCGACCGACCTCGTGCTGGTCATCACCGAGATGCTGCGCAAGCACGGCGTGGTCGGCAAGTTCGTCGAGTTCTACGGCCCCGGCGTGAGCGCCGTGCCGCTCGCCAACCGGGCGACCATCGGCAACATGAGCCCGGAGTACGGCTCGACCGTCGCGATCTTCCCGGTCGACGCCGAGACGATCAAGTACCTCAAGCTCACGGGTCGCGACGAGGCGCAGGTCGCGCTGGTCGAGGCCTACGCCAAGGAGCAGGGCCTGTGGCACGACCCGGCCGCCGAGCCCGACTACTCGGAGCGGCTGGAGCTGGACCTGTCCACGATCGAGCCGTCGCTCGCCGGCCCGAAGCGCCCGCAGGACCGCGTGCCGCTGAAGTCGGCGAAGCCGCTGTTCCGCGCGGCGCTCGGCAGCTACGTCGCTTCCGATGACGGCGGCGTCGAGGGCCCGCAGGACGAGGCGAGCATCGAGTCGTTCCCGGCCAGCGACCCGCCCGCCAACGAGGTTTCGGCGAATGGCGACAAGCCGCACGAGCTGGTCTCGGCCGCGCGCGGCGCCAACGGGCGCCCGTCGAAGCCGGTCCGCGTCGAGGACTTCGAAATCGACCACGGCGCCGTCGTGATCGCCGCGATCACGTCGTGCACCAACACCTCCAACCCGCAGGTCATGATCGGCGCGGCCCTGCTGGCCCGCAACGCCGTCGAGAAGGGCCTGTCCCGCAAGCCGTGGGTGAAGTCCACGCTCGCCCCCGGCTCGAAGGTCGTCACCGACTACTACGACCGGGCCGGCCTCACGCCGTACCTCGACAAGCTCGGCTTCAACCTGGTCGGCTACGGCTGCACCACCTGCATCGGCAACTCCGGCCCGCTGCCGGAGGCGATCAGCGCCGCCGTCAACGAGCACGACCTCACCGTCGTCTCGGTGCTGTCCGGCAACCGCAACTTCGAGGGCCGCATCAACCCCGACGTGAAGATGAACTACCTGGCCTCGCCGCCGCTGGTGGTCGCCTACGCGCTCGCGGGCACGATGGACATCGACCTGACCAGCGACCCGCTCGGCACGGGCTCCGACGGCCAGCCGGTGTACCTGCGCGACATCTGGCCGAGCCCGAAGGAGATCGAGGACACCATCGCGACCGCGATCGGCAGCGACCTGTTCTCGACCCGCTACGCCGACGTCTTCGCCGGCGACGACCAGTGGCGCTCGCTGCCGACCCCGACCGGCGACACCTTCGAGTGGGCCGCGGACTCGACCTACGTCCGCAAGCCCCCGTACTTCGAGGGCATGGCCACCGCGCCGTCCCCGGTCAGCGACATCGCCGGCGCCCGCGTGCTGGCCAAGCTCGGCGACTCGGTCACGACCGACCACATCTCGCCGGCCGGCTCGATCAAAGCCGACTCCCCCGCCGGCAGGTACCTGGCGGAGCACGGCGTCGACCGCAAGGACTTCAACTCGTACGGCTCCCGCCGGGGCAACCATGAGGTGATGATCCGCGGCACCTTCGCCAACATCCGCCTGCGTAACCAGCTCGCCCCCGGCACCGAGGGCGGCGTCACGATCAACCACCTCAACGGGGACCAGACCACCATCTACGACGCGTCGGTCGCCTACGCCTCGGCCGGTGTACCGCTGGTGATCCTGGCCGGCAAGGAGTACGGCTCGGGCTCGTCCCGCGACTGGGCCGCCAAGGGCACCGCGCTGCTGGGCGTCCGCACCGTGATCGCCGAGTCGTACGAGCGCATCCACCGCTCGAACCTGATCGGCATGGGCGTGCTCCCGCTGCAGTTCCCGCAGGGCCAGACGGCCGACTCGCTGGGCCTGACCGGCACCGAGACCTTCACGGTCACGGGTGTCGAGCAGCTGAACGAGGGCACCACCCCGCGCACGGTCAAGGTCACGACCGACACGGGCCTCGAGTTCGACGCGGTGGTCCGCATCGACACCCCCGGCGAGGCGGACTACTACCGCCACGGCGGCATCCTGCAGTACGTGCTGCGCAAGATGATCGAGGCGTAGCGCTTCGTCGCGTTGCGGCGGGCCGTCCACTGTGGACGGCCCGCCGCTCCTTTTTCACAGGCGGTAGCAGTCCCAGCTGATGCCGGTCGTGTGGAAGATGCTGTTCGCCGTCACCCAGCCGTAGACACCGTCGGCCGCGACGTCCCACGGCACGCGGGTGTCCTCCAGCTTCTGCACCTGACGCAGGGCCTCCTTGGTGATCGGCCCGAACTGGCCGTCGTCGTCGACCTGGTACGGGAAGCCGATCGAGCGCAGGTAGTCGCCGTAGCAGTACTTCAGCGACATCTGCAGGATCCGGACGCCCCAGCCGGTGTGGCCGGTCTGCATCCAGCAGTGCTCGTTGCCGTTGTACGCCGGCACCTTGATCTGGCCGTCCTGCACGTAGTTGTTGCAGACGGGCACGGCCGCGCTGGCCGGCTCGGCGACCACGAACGTCGCCGCGAGCCCGACGACGATCGCGACCACCACACGCGCGAGTCTCCGCATGAACCGATCCTCCCCATGTTGACATGCGTGACCTTCAATATGTCAACCGTGGGTCGGCGCCGCTGTCCCGCCGGACATGTCGGACTACTTGGGGGCGGGCACCTCGAATCGCCAGATCTTCTTGGTCTTGTCCGGGTCGAACACCACCACGGCGGTGCCGCTGAGCGAGACGTTCTGGACGATGTTGTCGCCGTAGTCGGCCGTGCCGATCACCTTGCCGTCGCCGACGTTGGCCACAGCGACCCGCCAGACCGAGGTGACCCCGCCCCGGATCGTCACCATCGCCACGCGGCCGCCGGAGCCGGCGTAGGCCTGTTTGCTGGACAGGCCCTCGCCGATCGTGTGCTTCGCCTTGCCGGTCGCCGGGTCGACGACGGCCGGGTCGGCGACCGAGGTGAACGCTCCGCTGCCCAGCACGAGCTGCCCGTCGAGCACATACCACCGCGGCTCGTCGCCGGCGGTGGTGGACCACTTCTCCTTGCCGGAAGCGACCTCGACCCCGAACACCTGGTAGTCCAGGTTCTTCTCGCCGACCGCGCAGATCATCGTCTCGCCGCAGGGGCGGAAGTCCTCGATCTCGACGCCGGCCAGCGTCGCGTAGTCCCACGCCTTGCTGAAGTCCGACAGCCGGTAGCCCGTGATCGAGTTGGACTTGTCCGGCGTCTTGGTCACGACGATGCCGTTATACACCAGCCACGGCTGGCGCATCTCGACCTCGATCGACGCCGACCCCTTCGGCTGGCCGGTGGTGAGGTCGACCTTGGTGAGCTTGCCGGCCGGGTCCAGCTGCACGGCGACCGTCGGGTCGGCGGCCACCGACTCCTGGAACGGCATCAGGCCGTTGAAGTCCAGCTCGTACGACGGCACGGGCCCGACGGACGTCTTCCCCGGCCAGGTGAGGGCCGGCCGCACGGTGCGCATGCCGTTGATCGCCATGTCGTTGATGCCGGGCCGCGACCACTTCGACTTGCCGGTGCGCAGATCCACCCGGTGCAGCGCCGGCTTGCTGCCCCGGAACTCGCTGACCGACTCGGTGCCCTGGTAGAACAGGTCGAGCCGGTTGTCCCAGGCCTCGGTCCAGAGGATGTTGCCGCCGTTCTTCAGGTCGAGCACCGAGCGCGCGTCCTGGTCGCCGCGGCTCGCGTCGCCCTCGCCGTCGACGATGAGCAGGTCGCCGACGATCCGCAGGTGGACGTCGGTCGGCGTCATCGGCACCGCCTTCTCCCACTGCTGCCCGCCCGCTGTGGCGTACGCGATGAGGCGGGTGTTCTCCCGCGTCGTCACCGCCGCGTACACCGCGCCGTTGCCGGCCACCGCGGAGATCGTCCCGGCGTCCGGGAACGAGAGCGGCTCGCCCGCCTTGAGGCCCTCGACCTTCGGGTCCTTCAGGTCGCCGTTCTCGTCGGTCGGGTCGGTGCCGGGGAAGGTCACCGAGTCGAACTGGTCACCGATCCAGCCGAAGACCTTCGAGCCGCCCCACAGGCAGCCACCGACGAGCGACAGCACGATGACGAGCGTGACCCAGGGCCACGCCCGCCGCCGCGGCCGCACGATGACCGGCACCGGCGGCGGCGCCAGCTTGGGCCCGCCGAAGGTCGGCGGCACAGGAGCGGGCGGCGCACCGAAGGTCGGCGGCACGTTCACGCCCGGCCGGGGCGCGCCGGCGAACCCCGCCGGCGGGCCGCCGAACTGGCCCACGCCCGGCGATGATGGCGCGGCGGCCGGCGAGCCCGGTGCCGCCGCCGGCGGCCCGGACATCGGCGAGGCCTGTGCGGGCGCCTGCGCGGCGAACGTCTGCGACGACGAGGCCCCGAACGCCCCGGTCCCCGGTGCGCCGGGCATCGACGACACGGGGAAGGGCGTGCCGGGCTGGTAGCCGGGCGAGATCGGCGTCCCCGACACCGGCCCGGACACCGGCGGCGGGTTGTCGTACTGCTTGCCCGTCGCGGCCACCGCGAGCATGCCGCCGTAGGCGACCGGCAGCTCCGGCTGCTCCGGCACCACGGGCGCGACGCCGAAGCGGGCGTGCAGGCGGCTCGCGACGAGGGGGATGCGGCTGGAGCCGCCGACCAGGAACACGCCGGCGAGCTGGCGCACGTCGACGCCGGCCCGCTCCAGGACCCGGCGGGTCTCGTCGACCGCGCGGTCGATGAGCGGGCCGGCGACCCGCTCCAGCTCCTCGCGGGTGAGGTGCAGCGCCTCCTCGGTGCCGGGCACGTGGACCGGGGCCGAGGCCGCGCGCGACAGCATCTCCTTGGCCGCGCGCACCTCGTTCCACAGCGCGCGGCGGTCGCGGTGGGCGGCCGGCGAGTCCGGGTTGGAGAGGCGCTGCCACAGCTCCGGGTGGCGCAGGTTGATCAGCTGGCCGAGGTGGCCGACGAGGGCCGCGTCGATGTCGACGCCGCCGAGGTCGTCGAGGCCGCCGACGCCCAGGACGCGCAGGCCGTCGAACTCGCGCCGGACGACGGAGACGTCGAGCGTGCCGCCGCCGAAGTCGAACACGGCCAGGGACTGCAGCGGGGCGACCTGCTGGCCGAGGACGCGCAGGCAGTAGGTGGCGGCGGCGATCGGCTCGTCGACCAGCACGACCGGGCCCAGGTTGGCCGCGCGGGCCGCCTCCAGCAGCACGTTGCGCCGCTGGCCGCCCCAGTCGGCCGGGCAGGTGAGCACGGTCGAGCCGACCGGGTTGACCCCGGCCTGCAGCGACTCCTCGGCGGCCCGGCGCAGCAGCGAGGCCAGCATCTCCACGACCGTGACCTCGACCTGGCCGAGCAGCACCGAGCCCTCGTCGACCGACCGCTTCGGATAGGGCTCGAACCGCTCCGGGGCGAGCTGGCTCAGCCGCTCCGCGTCGCGCCCGACGGAGAGCCTGCCGTGCTCGTCGGCATAGATGCCGGACGCCATGACGGGCGAGCCGTCGAACAGCAGGGCACGCGGCGCCTCGTCACCGCGGCGCACCACGGCGACCGTGTGGCAGGTGCCAAGATCGATCGCGAGCCGATGGGTCGGCGCCACGCCGCTCACCTCCAAAGACCCCCGGATGCTACGTGAGCCCTCTGACAAAACCGATCGGCGGTTTGGGGTAGACAGGAAGACGACAGACGCGAGGGAGGCCGCATGCGCGCGGTGGTGTTCGAGGAGTACGGCGATCGATCCGTCCTGCACGTGCAGGACCGGCCGGCTCCGGTCCCCGGGCCCGGGCAGGCCCTGGTGCTGGTGGAGGCCAGCGGGGTCAACTTCATGGACGTCTACCAGCGCACCGGCACCTATCAGGTGCCCCTGCCGGCCGTCCTCGGCAGCGAGGGCGCGGGCACCGTGCTGAGCGTCGGCGACGACGTCCAGGGCCTCTCCCCCGGCGACCGGGTGGCCTGGACCGCCATCCCCGGCAGCCACGCCGAGCAGGCGCTGGTCCCGGCCGACCGGCTGGTGCCGGTCCCCGACGGCATCAGCACCGAGCAGGCGGCCGCCGCGATCCTGCAGGGGCTGACCGCGCAGTACCTGACACACGACTCGTTCCCGGTCCGGCCGGGGGACGCCGTCCTCGTGCACGCGGCCGCCGGTGGGATGGGTCAGCTGCTCACCAGGCTGGTCACGCACCTCGGCGGGCGGGTGGTCGCGACCGCCTCGACGCCCGCGAAGCGGGCGGTCGCCCAGGCCAACGGC
Organism: Dactylosporangium sp. NPDC005572; assembly: GCF_040605515.1. NCBI lineage: Bacteria > Bacillati > Actinomycetota > Actinomycetes > Micromonosporales > Micromonosporaceae > Dactylosporangium > Dactylosporangium sp. NPDC005572. The sequence continues at coordinate 60,118 of NZ_JBEXCY010000007.1, forward strand.
GCCGTCGCGGCGGTGCCGTACAGCGACGCCGCCGACGCCGTGCGCGACGTCACCGACGGCGCGGGCGTCGACGCCGTCTACGACGGTGTGGGGAAAGACACATTCGATACCAGTCTCGCGGTATTGCGCCCCCGCGGTTCTCTGGTGCTCTTCGGCGCGTCGAGCGGCAAGGTCCCGCCATTCGATCCATTGCGATTGATGGCCGGGTCGTATTTCCTGACCCGGCCAACCCTCGCGCATTTCATCGCGGCCCGGCACGAATTGCTGGATCGCTCCGAAACGCTCTTCCGCTGGATCGCCGACGGTGTCCTTGACATCCCCATCACGGGGCGCTATCCGCTCGACGCCGTGACCGACGCATATGCCGCGCTGGAGAGCCGCGAGTCGACCGGAAAGCTCCTGCTGATTCCCTGAGTTATTGGCGCAGGCCCGCGTCGTGGATCAGCTCGGCGATCAACGGGTCCGGATCGATCTCCAGGCCCTTGCTCACGAACCACCGCGCGACGTTGTGCACGTCGCGGGCCAGGAAGTCCCGGCCGTTCGGGTTGATCACGACGTCGACGATCTGCGGCAGGTCGATGAGGACCAGCCGCTCGCCGTCGACCAGCAGGTTGTACGGCGACAGGTCACCGTGGGCCAGACCCGAGCGGGCCAGCACCCGCAGCGCGGCGACGAGCTGCGCCCACAGGTGCTCCAGGGCGTCCCGGCCGGCCCGGACCTGGGCCAGCCGCGGCGCGCCGGTCCCGTCCGGCTCGCCGATGAACTCCAGCATGAGCTCGGTGCCGAGCAGCTGCACCGGGTACGGCACGGCGACGCCCAGCTCCCAGAGCCCGGCCAGCGCGGCGAACTCGGCCTGGGCCCACTGGCCGGCGATCACCTCGCGGCCGAACGAGGTGCGGCCCTCCATGGCCCGGTTGAGCCGGGACTCCCGGACCCGGCGGCCCTCCAGGTAACCGGCGTCGCGATGGAAGAGCCGGTGCTCGGAGGCCCGATACCGCTTGGCGGCGAGCAGGACCCGCCGGTCGGTGTCCGGCACGGCCCGCTCCACGAGGTGGACGTCGGCTTCCTTGCCGGTCTTGAGCACGCCGAGGTCGGTGTCCTTGGCGGCGAGCTCGGTGACCACCCAGCCGGGGATCGGCGCCGGGCCGTGCTGGACGCCCGGGGCGTCCCAGCTGCTCCAGCCGGTGTCCTCCTCGGCGTCGGGGGCCGGGAGGTGCTGCGGGGTGGCCCGCTTTACGAAGGTTGCGTCGTCGTCATCGAAGCGACGGCGGCGTGAACGGGTGTGGTCGCGCAACGCGAGGTCTCCAAAGTCGCGAGAAGGAAGGAAGAAGGCATGCGGAAGCGCGCCGTGACGGCAGCCATGCGAATCAACCCCCTCTCGCTCAGAAGACAGGGAACACCCTGACGGAGCCCGGACAGGAGCGCAACTGATTTACCGCGACGCCATGACCTGCGCGATCGCCGCGATGACGCCCTCGGCCGTGCGGGTCGGCGCGTAGCGGGGCTCGCTCCAGCGCCGCCCGCGATGCAGCCACACGCTGCGGATTCCGGCCCCGGCCGCCCCACCGATGTCGGCCTCGGGGCTGTCGCCGATCATCCACGAGCCGCCGAGCCGCATCCGGGCCCGCTCCGCGGCGATCGCGAAGATGCGCGGGTTGGGCTTGCGCACGCCGGCCTCCTCCGAGATGACCCAGTCGGCGAGGTACCGATCGAGCCCGGTCTTGCGCAGTTTCTCCTCCTGCTGCCGGGTCTCCCCGTTGGTGATCACCACCGGCACCCAGCCGGAGTCCTCGGCGATGGCCAGCGCGCACGCCGTCAGCGGGTCGAACCGGACCCGGTTGATGATCGCGCCGCGGATCTCCTCGACCAGGTCGATCGCCGCGATGCGCAGCCCGTACCGATCGCGTACCGCCTCGGCGACGTCCCAGGCCGAGGTCATGCCGTCGGCGTCGACGTCGAGCAGCCAGTCGAGGTCGTACTCAGGAGCGCCGATGCGCCCCAGCAGGTCGGCCCCCCAAGCGCGGAACGCCCCAGCCCTGTCCAGCAGGGTGTCGTCCAAACTGAGCAACAACAGGGGCACGCGGGCAGGTTACGTGACCGGATTGATATCGAACAGATCCTCATGTTCACTCTCGGGCGTACAAACCCGTGCAAACCCGGCGCAACTCCACGCAACAAAATGGCGAGATGCCAAACCGTATGTACGGCTTGCATAATCAACCACGTGCCCAGGGTGAGCCAGGTCCAACTCGACGCACGCCGGAAGGAGATCCTCACCGGCGCGCGGACGTGTTTTGCCCGTCATGGCTACGAGGGCGCCACCGTCCGGCGGCTGGAAGAGGAGATCGGGCTGTCCCGCGGCGCGATCTTCCACCACTTCCGGGACAAGGACTCGCTCTTCCTGGCGGTTGCCGAGGACGATGCCGCGACCATGGTAGCGACCGTCGCCCAGCACGGCCTGGTGCAGGTGATGCGCGACCTGCTCGCCCGTACCGAGCCGGACGTCACCGGCTGGCTCGGCAGCCAGCTGGAGGTGTCGCGGCGGCTGCGCACCGATCCGGAGTTCGCCAAGCGCTGGGCGGCCCGCTCCGAGGCGGTGGCCGAGGCGACCCGGGAGCGCCTCCAGCGGCAGCTGGAGGCCGGTGTCCTGCGGGCCGACGTGCCGATCGGCATCCTGGCCCAGTTCCTGGAGCTCGCCTACGACGGCCTCGTGCTGCACCTGGCCACCGGCCGGCCCGTGCAGGACCTGGAGGCGGTCCTCAACCTGGTCGAGGCGGCCGTGCGCAGGCAGTGACGCAGCGCAAGCTTTCCTCAAGTGTCCATCGGACGACATGACCAACTTGGCAGCTGCGCCCACACTGTGCCCATGAGGACATCGATCGTGGCGGGTCCCGGGGACACCTGGGGCATCGCCGGCCCCCAGTTCCTGTGGCTGTACTTCGGACTCGCCGCACTCGCGATCATCGCCGTGCTCATCTGGCGGCGCAGTTACACGGGCGGCCCGTCGCTGCGCCAGGCGCGCGACCTGACGCCCACCCAGGCGGCGCTGATCAACGGTGACCGCCGCCTCGCCGTCTACAGCTCGCTCGCCGCACTGCGGGCCGCGGACTCGATCGAGAGCGACAACCGCGGGTACCTCCATCAGCGCAACCTGCCCCCGACCGGCGCCTCCGAGCTCGACCGCGCGATCTACGCGGCCGCCGGCCGGCAGGTGACCGCCCGCGCCGCGCAGAACGACAAGCTCGTCAACGACGTCCTGGCCCGCACCGAGGCGGAGCTCGGCCGGGACGGCTGGATCCTCACCGACGACACCCGCCACAAGGTCCGCACCGGCGCGCTCGTGGTGTGGCTCGTGGTCGCGCTCGGCATCGCCCGGATCTTCTCCGGCATCGCCAACGACCGGCCGGTCACCAACCTGATCCTGCTGATGATCCCGGTCGTCCTCGTGGCGTTCCTGCTGCTGCGCGTGCCCCGGGTCTCCGCGGCCGGCAAGCGGCTGCTCAGCCGGATGCGGGCCCAGGTGCACCACCTGCACCCGCGTGAGTCGCCGGCCTGGTCGACGTACGGCCCGGCGGGCGCCGCGCTCAGCGTCGGCCTCTTCGGCGTCGGCGCGTTCTGGCTGGCCGACCCGGCCTTCGCGCAGGAGGCCGAGCTCCAGCGCAACGTCGCCCAGTCCGGCGACGGGTACTACAGCAGCGGCGGCTCGGACGGCGGCGGCAGCTCGGACAGCGGCGGCAGCAGCTGCGGCGGGGGCTCCAGCTGTGGCGGCGGTGGCGGCTGCGGCGGCGGGGGCTGTGGGGGATGACCCCGCGGTACGGCGTCGCGATCGGCTGGCGCCCGGAGATCGCCGGCTACGTGGCCGGCCTGCCCGGGCTCCGGTTCACCGAGGTCGTGGCGGAGTCGCTCCACCTGCACGACCCCCTGCCCGACGGGCTGCGCACGCTCGTCGAGCGGGGGGTGGCGGTGATCCCGCACGGGGTCAAGCTCTCCCTCGGCGGCGCCGAGCCGGTCGACGACGCCCGGGCCGCCCACCTCGCCGAGTGCGCGGCCGCGCTCGGCGCCCCGATGGTCAGCGAGCACATCGCGTTCGTGCGGGCGGGCGGCCTGGAGGCCGGTCACCTGCTGCCCGTCCCCCGCACGCGCGAGGCGGTCGACGCGATCGTCGCCAACGTCCGGCGCACGCAGTCCGCCCTCGGCGGCGTGCCGCTGGCCCTGGAGCCGATCGCCGCGCTGTTCGACTGGCCCGACGCGGAGCTCACGGAGGCGGAGTTCCTCACCGAGATCCTCGACCGCACCGGCTGCGAGCTGCTCCTCGACATCGCCAACGTGTACGCCAACGCCCGCAACCGGGGCGAGGACCCGCTGGTGCTCCTCGACGCCCTCCCGCTCGAACGCATCGCCTACGTGCACGTCGCGGGCGGCATGGAGCACGAGGGGTACTACCACGACACCCACACCGACGCGCTCTCCGAGCCCGTCCTCGACCTGGTCAAGGAGCTGTGCGCGCGGACGGCGCCGCCGGCCCTGATGCTCGAGCGCGACGGCGACTACCCGCCGGCCGCCGACCTGACGCGCGAGCTCGACGCCATCGCGACGGCCGCGGGCTGGCCGGCGATCACATGAACGGTTCCGGAGCGCCGCTCATCATGGGCTCAGCTCGGAGATCGTGCGGCCGGAGCGAAGCGGAGGGCGCATGAGCGACCTGGCGGACCGGCAGCGGGCGCTGGTGGCGGCGCTCGTCGCCGGGGAGGACGTTCCCGACGGGTTTGATTCGGCAGCGGTACTGGCAACGACCGCGGCACTGCGCCGGAAGCGCGCGGGCGAGGTCGCCCGCGCGTGGCCGTTCCTGGCCGCGTCCCACGGCGCCGCCTGGCCGCGCGTGTTCGCCGCCTGGGCGGCCGGCCGCCCGCCGAACGGTTCCCTGCGCGACGGCTGGGACTTCGCCCGCTCGCTCGGTGCCGACCTGCCCGAGCTGGCCCGCCCCGAGCTGGCCGCACGGGAGGCCCGCCTCGTCTACGACGGCCGCTCCGCGCCGGTCCCCCGCGGCCGGGTCGGGTCCTGGCTGCGCCGCCTACGATCGGCCCATGGATCTCGGGCTGGCTGACCGCGTCTACGTCCTGACCGGGGCCTCCCGCGGCCTCGGCTTCGCCACCGCCCAGGCGCTCGTCGCCGACGGCGCCCGCGTGGTCGTCTCGGCCCGCACCCCTTCGGCGGTCGAGGCGGCCGTCGCCGCGCTGGGCCCGGCCCACGCGGCCGGCCTGCCCGCCGACCTCGGCGCCCCGGACACCGCCGAGCGCCTGGTCGAGCTGGCCCAGACCCGCTTCGGCCGGCTCGACGGCGCCCTGGTCTCGGTCGGCGGCCCGTCCTTCGGCGGCGTCCTGGAGATGCCCGAGTCGGCCTGGCTCGACTCCTTCCAGACGATCTTCCTCGGCACGCTGCGGCTGTGCCAGGTGGTCGCCGACGCGATCGGGAGCGTCCCCGAGGGCGAGGACGCCGCGCTGGCCCTGGTGCTGTCCAGCTCGGTCCGGGTACCACTGGATCGCCTCGCCATCTCGAACGGTCTTCGTCCCGGGCTGGCCGGCCTGGCCAAGGACCTGTCGAACGAGCTGGGCCCGCGGGGCATCCGCGTGCTCTCCCTGCTGCCGGGCAAGGTGCTCACCGACCGCAACCTGCTCGCCTCGGCCGGCGACCCGGCCGGCGCCGTGCAGTCCATTCCGCTGCGGCGGGGGGCCGACCCGGCCGAGTTCGGCCGCGTCGCCGCGTTCGTGCTGTCGCCGGCCGCGAGCTACCTCACCGGCATCGCGCTCCCGGTCGACGGAGGCGCGATCCGCGCAATCTGAGCGCGGGTGTATCAGGAGCGGGTTTCGCGCTCTCTGGTTGTTGGGCCCAGTCTGGGCTCGCCCTCTCCCGCGCCCGGAGTCACTGGCATGCCTTTCACCGACGAGTACCTGCTGGCGGCCCTGCGGCGGGTCGCGCTGCTCATCGACCCCGTCCCCTCCACCGGCGTCCCGGCCCTCGGCACCCAGCCGTCAACGTCCGAAAAGTCCCAGACGCCGCCTCCGCCGAATGACAACCTTCGTCGCGATCCGTGACGCCTTCTGCACAGAAGGTTCGTTCAACGAGTTGACGGGGGACCACCGTGAAACGAGCACTGTGCATCGGGATCAATGACTATCCGGGCATCGAGAACGATCTGTCGGGCTGCCGCAACGACGCCGAGGACTGGACGGCGGAGCTCACGGCCCGCGGCTTCGAGGTCCGCAAGCTCCTGGACAGCGCCGCGTCGGGCGCCGCGATCCGCGCGGGCATCCGCGAGCTGCTGACGACGGCCGGCCCGGACGACGCCGTGGTGATCACGTACTCCGGCCACGGCACGTGGGTCCCGGACGGCGACGGCGACGAGCCCGACCACCGCGACGAGGCGCTCTGCCCGCACGACATCGCCGAGAACGGCCCGCTGCTGGACGACGAGCTCCACGCCCTGTTCGCCGAGGCGGCGGACGGCGTCCGCACGGTCCTGATCTCGGACTCGTGCCACTCGGGCACGCTGACGAGGTCGACGCCGAAGCCCGGAACCCGCTTCCTCCCGCCGTCGGCGTTCCTGCGCATGCCCCCGACCGAGGCGGCGCCCCCGACGCTCCGCGCGAAGCCACCGTCGAAGGCGCTCCTGCTCTCGGGCTGCAAGGACGCGGAGTACTCCTACGACGCCACCTTCGACGGCCGCCCGAACGGCGCCTTCACGTACGTGGCCCTGGAGTCCCTGCGCGCCCTGCCTGAGGACGCGACGTACCGCGACTGGCTGAGGTCGATCCGCCGCTCCCTCCCGAGCGAGGCCTACCCCCAGTCCCCGGCCCTCCAGGCAACAAGCACCCAAAACCTCTGGCCCCTACTGGGTTAGCGCAGCGCCCACGCACGCCACCCACGAACGCCGCCCAGATCTGCCGGCCGCCGGGATGACACCCCGCGATCTTGGAGCTGTGGTCCCGGATTTGTCCCCTTTATCGGATATTTCCGGGACCCCAACTCCAAGATCGGCAGAGCTCGCGGCGGGCGCGGCGCGGGGCGCGGGGCACGGGGCGCGGCGCGGGGCACGGGGCGGGGTGCGGCGCGGGGCCACACCCGGCCAACGTCATGATCGATGGCGACTTCTGGTAGCTATGGCAGCCAGAACTCTCCATCGATCATGGCCGAGAACCACCAGGACCGCCCGACGCGCCCAGCCCACCGCCGCAGCGAGCCGGTCGCGCGGAGGTCCAGCGACCAGGGCCCCCGAGACGGGGTCAGGCCGGCCACGACCGGAGGGACGACGCCCACCGCAAGCCCCCAAGACGCCGGTCACAGGCCCAGAGCCGCCCGGAGAAGGCAGCCGGACACGGTGCACGGACGGCGTCCGCGCCGCGCTCGCGGAGCGTCGCACGACCAAGCCACAGCCGAGCCGCCGCGGGGGCACGACGAACAGGCCGACACGGCCGCGAACATGGCGTCCGCACCTGTGCCCGCGGCGGCGGAGCGCCGCACAGCCGAGCCGCGGCCGAGCCGCAGCGGGGCACGACGAACAGGCAGGCACAACCGCGAGCACAGTGCTCCGTGCCCACGCCCGCGGAGCGTCGCACCGCCGAGCTGAAGCACGCGGCGTGGCCGCCGTCTACAGCCGCGAGCACAGCGGCCGCGCCCGCCGTCACAGGCGCGCTTCGACGGCAGCGGCGGCGACGTCGACACCACCGGCGCAAAGTGGGGGCGCGAAGTGGGGCCGTGGAGCAGGGGCGTGGAGCAGGGCGGCTTGCCTTGCGACGGGCGTGGCACGCAATGCGACGAAGAGTTCGGCGCGGCCCTTGGTCAGGCGGTTGGGACGGCGGGGCGGGGTGGAAGTGGGGGTGCCGGCGGCGGGGGGATCGTCGTCGGGGGGATGGGGGACGTGGCGAACTGGGTGCGGTACAGGTCGGCGTACAGGCCGTTGGCCTCCACCAAAGCCTCGTGGGTGCCGTGCTCGACCACGCGGCCCTCGTCCAGGACCAGGATCTGGTCGGCCTCGCGGATCGTCGACAGGCGGTGGGCGATCACCAGGGCCGTGCGGCCCTCCAGGGCCTCCGCCAGCGCCCGCTGCACGGCCGCCTCCGACTCCGAGTCCAGGTGGGCCGTGGCCTCGTCCAGGATGACGATCGACGGGGCCTTCAGGAGCAGGCGGGCGATCGCGATGCGCTGCTTCTCGCCGCCCGAGAAGCGGTAGCCGCGCTCGCCCACCACCGTGTCCAGGCCGTCGGGGAGGGACTCGACCAGGTCGCCCACCTGGGCGCGGCGCAGGGCCGTCCACAGCTCGGCGTCGGTGGCGCCGGGCTTGGCGTAGCGGAGGTTCTCGGCGATTGTCTCGTGGAACAGGTGCGAGTCCTGGGTCACGACGCCGATCGTGTCGCGCAGCGACTGCAGGGTCGCGTCGCGGACGTCGACGCCGTCGACCAGGACGGCGCCCTCGGTCACGTCGTAGATGCGCGGCAGGAGCATCGCCGTCGTCGACTTGCCCGCGCCGGACGGGCCCACCAGGGCGATCATCTGGCCCGGCTCGACGATGAACGAGACGCCGCGGAGGACCTCGTCGGTGATCGTGCGGTCGAGCGACGCCACGTCCTCCAGGGACGCCAGCGAGATCTCGGCCGCGCTCGGATAGCGGAAGCGCACGTCGCGGAACTCGACCCGGGCCGCGCCGGGCGGCAGCGGGCGGGCGCCGGGGCGCTCGGCGATGGCCGGGGCCAGGTCGAGGACCTCGAAGACGCGCTCGAACGACACCAGGGCGCTCATCACGTCGACGCGGACGTTGGACAGCGCGGTGAGCGGCCCGTAGAGCCTGGTCAGCAGCAGCGCCAGCGTCACGACGGTGCCGGCCGTGATCTGGCCGTGGACGGCGAACCAGCCGCCCAGCCCGTAGGTGAGGGCCTGGGCCAGCGACGCGACCAGCAGCATGCTCACGAAGAACACGCGGCTGTACATCGCGGTCTGGATGCCGATGTCGCGCACCCGCCCGGCCCGCTCGGCGAACCGGTCGGCCTCGGTCTCGGGCCGGCCGAACAGCTTGACCAGCAGCGCGCCGGCCACGCCGAACCGCTCGGTCATCGTCGCGTTCATGGTGGCGTCGAGCTGATACGCCTCCCGGGTGATCGCGGCCAGCCGCTTGCCGACCCGCCGGGCCGGCAGGATGAAGATCGGCAGCAGGATCAGCGACAGCAGCGTGACCTGCCACGACAGGGTGAGCATCACGGCCGCCGTGAGCACCAGCTGGATGACGTTGCTGACCACGCCGGACAGCGTCGAGGTGAAGGCCCGCTGGGCGCCCTGGACGTCGTTGTTGAGGCGGCTGACCAGCGCGCCGGTCTGCGTGCGGGTGAAGAACTGCAGCGGCATGCGCTGCACGTGGTCATAGACCAGCGTGCGCAGCGACAGGATGATGCCCTCGCCGATCCGTGCCGAATACCACCGCTGGACCAGCGACAGCAGCGCGTCGGCGACGGCCAGCCCGCCGATGAGGAGCGCCACCCGCACCACGGCCGCGCCGGCGTCCGGGCCGCCGGCGTTGATCCGGTTGATGACGTCGCCGGCGAAATAGGGCGTGGCGACGCCGATCGCCGCCCCGAACACCACCGTGACCAGGAAGACGCTGATGTCGCGCCGGTAGGGCCGGGCGAACGCCATGATCCGCCGGGTGGTCTCCCGCCCGAGCCGCTTGCCTCGCAGCTCATCGGCCTTGCGCAGGGAGCGCAGCGTCTCCCACCCCGACATGCTGCTCATCGGCGACGACATCACACGACCCCCGGCAAAAGATGAACCCTGCCGAGCAGTCTGCCCGGCAGGTACGACAACTTTTGCCGACGCCCCCGGCTTCCCGGGAACGACTAGGCCATTGGACCTACTCCCCGAGGCCCGCCAGCGATCGGATGCGCCGCAGCTGGGCGGCCCGCTCAGCGGCCTCCTGCTGCCCGAACGTGTGCGCCGCCGCCTGGGCGAACAGCGCCTTGATCTCGATCACGGCGTCCCGCGCTCCCTGCAGTACCGCTGCGGAAAGATCCGCGACGGCAGCGGACAGGTCCGCGGGTGGCACCACGACGTTGGCCAGGCCGATCGCGGACGCCTCGGGAGCGGCCACGCGACGCCCGGTCACGCACAGCTCGAGCGCGCGGGCGTAGCCGACCAGCTCGAGCAGGCGCTTGGTGCCACCGAGGTCGGGCACGAGGCCCAGCTTGATCTCGGCCATGCTGAAGAGCACGTCGTCGGCGCACACGCGGAAGTCGCAGGCCAGCGCCAACTGGAACCCGGCGCCGATCGCGTGGCCCTGCACCGCCGCGACGGAGATCAGCGACGGCTGCCGCAGCCAGCCGAACGCCTCCTGGAAGGCGGCGATCCGCTCGTCGCCGTCCGGCGCTGTGGCCATCCCGCCCAGCATCGCGGTCGCGGCAGCGGTGTCGAGCCCGGCTGAAAAGGCCCGGCCGTCGCCGCGGACAACGACCACGCGGACGTCACCCGGCAGCGACCGGCCGAACTCCCGCAGGTCGGCCCACAACGCGGGAGTCTGCGCGTTGAGGACCTGGGGCCGGCACAACGTCACCGTCGCGACCGGCCCGTCGAGGTCGAAGCGCGCCTCTCCCGACGAGGGAGCGGCGTTCACGCCTTCTTGCGGCGCCGGGCACCGCCACGCTGACGAAGCTGAACGCCCGATTCGGTCAGCACCCGGTGCACGAATCCATAGGAACGACCAGTCGAAGCGGCGAGCGCACGGATACTCTCACCGTTGGTGTACCGCTTCACGAGGTCCTTCGCCAGCGTCTGCCTTTCGGCCCCGACGATCCGGCGACCCTTCTCGGTGCTGGTGGTGGCGGTGGCTGCCATGCTGATCCCTCACGTCCCAGACAGAGCGGTTGGTGCGGTCTCACCTATTAGACCGCCTCGAACGATCATGCGCTAGATATCGACAGGACGCCAACCGACACGCTGAGCATTGTCGCCTACCCGATACCGTGATGCGCCGTGATGAGCGAACCGCCCACCGATCGACCATGGACTGCGCATCGTGAGCGAGCGGATGCGCTGCGTTGGGTCGCCGTGACCGCGGCCGGGCTCGCGCTCGCCGCCCTCGCGGTGCAGCTCGACGCCCGTCTCGGCACTGCAAGCGCGCCTTTCCTCGGCCGGTACAAGATCAGGATCGGCGTCGGCAGCATTCTGGCCCCGGCGGTGGCCGCCGCGACGCTGTGGCTCACGTCACGCGGCCGGCTGGCCCGGCTCGGCTGGCCGAAAATTCAGCTATTCGGGTACGCCGCCGGCCTCATTTGGGCAATCAGTTTGGCGCTTGTCGATGGCTGGTCAGGCCTTACGAAAGCCCTCGGGTCACCCGAGGAATACCTGGGCGACGTAAGGCAGGTGGGTGCCGATCCGCTCGGATACCTCAGACATTTCACGGACGACGCGGCGTACCACTCGGTAGCTTCCCGGGGCCATCCCCCGGGCCCCGTTCTGTTTCTGTGGGGGCTCGACCGAATCGGGGTCGACAACCACATAATCCTCGGATTCCTGATCACCGCGGTATCGGTACTGACGATTCCGTTGGTGTTGTCGGCGGTGCGCGACTCGGTCGGTGAGGAGGCGGCCCGGCGGTACCTCCCGGTGCTCGTTCTCGCCCCCTACGCCATCTGGGTGGCGGTCAGCCTGGACGGCCTCGTGGCGGTCCTGGGCGCCGCCGCGATCGTCGCCGGGCTGCGGGCCAGCCGGCGGCGGGTGCGCGGCTGGCCGGCGACCGGGTGGGCGCTGCTGGCGGGCCTGCTCATCGGCCTGGCCGCCCTGTTCTCGTACTCCGCGCCCTGGCTGGGCCTGTCGCTCGTCTGCGTGTACTTCGCCCGGCGCCGCGCGTTCCTCAACGTGATGAGCGGCGTGGGCGCCCTCCTGCCGGTCCTGGGCGCCCAACTGCTGGGCTTCGCCTGGGCCGACGGCCTGGTCGCGGCGGAGACCGACTACGCCAGCCGCGTGGCGCCCTACCGCTCGGTGCTGTGGTGGAGCGCGATCAGCGTCGTCGTGCTGCTGCTCGCCACCGGGCCGGCGATCGCCGCCAGCGCGCGGAAGGTGCGCAACACGGCGGCCTGGCCGTTCCTGGTCGGCGCGGGCGCCGCGGTGGTGTTCTCGATCGCGGCCGGCCTGGCCCGGGGCGGCGTCGAGCACGCCTGGCTGCCGTTCTTCCCGTGGCTGACGGTGGCCGCGGTCGCCCCGGAGCGGCCGGCGGGCGAGCTGCCGCCCACGCCCGTCACGCTGGTCACCATGGGCGCGGTGCTGGCCATCGTGATCGAGGCCGTCCTGATCACGCCATGGTGACCCGAGATGACAAGGGCGGTCACGCCAAGGCGACCAGAGTAATCAGGCGAGTTCGACCAGTTCCAGCAGGTCGTCGCTCCACGCGTCCTCGACACCGTCCGGGAGCAGGATCGCCCGGTCCGGCTTGAGCGCGGAGACCGCACCCGGGTCGTGGGTGACCAGGACGATGGCGCCCGGGTACCGCGCGATCGCGTCGAGCACCTGCTCCCGGCTGATCGGGTCGAGGTTGTTCGTCGGCTCGTCGAGCAGCAGCACGTTGGCGCCAGAGCAGACCAGCGTCGCCAGCGCGAGCCGGGTCTTCTCGCCGCCGGACAGCACCCCGGCCGGCTTGTCGACGTCGTCGCCGGTGAACAGGAACGCGCCGAGGATCTTCCGCAGCTCGGTGTCGTTCTGCTCCGGCGCCGCCGAGCGCATGAGCTCCAGGATCGTGCGGTCGACGTCGAGCTGCTCGTGCTCCTGCGCGTAATACCCCAGCTGGAGCCCGTGCCCGGGAACGACCTCACCGGTGTCCGGGACGAGCTCGCCCGCCAGCATCCGCAGCAGCGTCGTCTTGCCGGCGCCGTTGAGGCCCAGGATGGCCACCCGCGAGCCGCGGTCGACGGCGACGTTCACGTCCATGAAGATCTCGAGCGACCCGTACGACTTCGACAGCCCGCGCGCCGTCAGCGGCGTCTTGCCGCAGGACTTCGGCTCCGGGAAGCGCACCTTGGCGACCCTGTCGGCGACGCGGACCTCTTCGAGGCCGCCGAGCATCCGCTCGGCCCGGCGCGCCATGTTCTGCGCGGCGACGGTCTTGGTCGCCTTGGCCCGCATCTTGTCGGCCTGGGCCATCAGGGCGCCGGCCTTCTTCTCGGCGTTGGCCCGCTCGCGGCGGCGGCGCTTCTCGTCGGTCTCGCGCTGCTGCTGGTACAGCTTCCACCCGACGTTGTAGAAGTCGATCGTCGCCCGGTTGGCGTCGAGGTACCACACCTTGTTGACGATCGCGTCCAGCAGGTCGACGTCGTGGGAGATGACGATGAACCCGCCCTTGTGGGTGCCCAGGAACCCGCGCAGCCAGTTGATCGAGTCGGCGTCGAGGTGGTTGGTCGGCTCGTCGAGCAGCAGGATCCCGCCGCCGGTCGCGGCCGCGTCGCGGAACAGGATGCGGGCCAGCTCGATGCGGCGCCGCTGGCCGCCGGAGAGCGTGCCGAGGGTCTGGGCCAGCACCCGGTCGGGCAGGCCCAGGTTGGCGCAGATGCGGGCGGCCTCGGCCTCGGCCGCGTAGCCGCCGAGCCCGGCGAACTGGTCCTCCAGCTGCCCGTAGCGGCGGATGAGGCGCTCGTCGTCGCCGAGGCGCTGCTCCAGCGCCTTCATCTCGGCGTAGATGGTGTCGAGGCCCCGCGCGGACAGCACCCGGTCGCGGGCGGTCACCTCGAGGTCGCCCGTGCGCGGGTCCTGCGGGAGATACCCCACCGGGCCGCGCCGGTCGACCTGGCCGGCGTGCGGCGAGCCCTCGCCGGCGAGCACCTTGAGGGTGGTGGTCTTGCCGGCGCCGTTGCGCCCGACGAGGCCGATGCGGTCGCCGGGCTGCACGCGCAGGTTGATGTCGCTGAGGAGGATGCGCGCGCCCGCACGCAGCTCAAGACCGGTGGTCGTGATCACCGAAGGACTCACTTTCGGACAGCAGGGAAGGACAGGGCGAGAGGACAGCCCTGCTTCACTCCAGCTGCGAGATCACGGCGATATTCTACCGGGCGACCCCCCGAGGTTCGCCACACGATTACGTCACAAGATCATCGGGTACCCGCACGAAGCAGACGCCGGTCGATCCCCAACCCGAGGTGTGCGATGGAGTTCAACGACGATGCGGATCTCGACACCAGCCAGGTCGACGACCGCCGCGGCTCAGGTGGAGGAGGCGGCGGTGGTGGCGGTGGCCTCGGCGGCATCCCGATCCCGATCGGCGGCGGCAAGAGCGGCCTGATCATCACCATCGCCATCCTGGCCATCGTCATCTGCGGCGGCGGCGGGCTCTTCGGCAGCGGCATGCTGGGCGGCGACGAGCAGGGCGACAACACGAACATCAGCAAGTCCTGCGACAAGAGCAACCCGGACCGCTTCAAGAACGCCGACTGCCGCAACGTCCTCTACATCAACTCGGTGCAGGCGTACTGGCAGCAGATGCTCCCGCAGTCGTTCGGCACGACGTACCGGCCGGCCAAGACGGTCTTCTTCAGCAACGCCGTCAACACCGGCTGCGGCCAGGCGGACTCCGGCGTCGGCCCGTTCTACTGCCCCGCGGACGGCCAGGTGTACATCGACCTCACCTTCTACAACGAGCTGTCGAGCCGCTTCGGCGCCTCCGGCGAGTTCGCGGCGCCGTACGTGATCGCCCACGAGTACGGCCACCACATCCAGAACCTGCTCGGCACCAACGCCAAGGCGCAACAGGGCGACCAGCAGGGCGCGAACTCGGCGTCGGTGCGCCTGGAGCTGCAGGCCGACTGCTACGCCGGCACCTGGGCCAACCACGCCACCGAGACGAAGGACCCGCAGGGCGACGCGCTGTTCAAGTCGATCACCGAGGCGGACGTCGGCGAGGCGGTCGAGGCGGCGGAGGCGATCGGCGACGACACGATCCAGAAGCGCTCCGGCAGCCGGGTGAACCCCGACGCCTTCACCCACGGCACGTCGGCGCAGCGCAAGAAGTGGTTCCTCCAGGGCTTCAACACGGGCGACCCGCGCCGGTGCGACACCTTCAGTACGAGCAGCCTGTGATCGAACGGCTCCAGGCGGTCTTCACGGCCGGCGCGGACCCCGACCGCGCCGGCCCCATGAAGGCCTACATGCGCGACCAGTTCGAGTTCCTCGGCCTCACCAGCGAGCCCCGCCGCGCGCTGACCCGCGAGGTCCTGGCCGGCACCGCCAAGCCGACCGAGCGCGAGCTCGTCGAGGTCGCGCTCGCGTGCTGGGCCCTGCCGGAGCGCGAGTACCAGTACTTCGCCTGCGACTACCTGCGCCGCCACGCCAAGGTCCTCACCCCGGCCGCGCTGCCGGCGATCCGCACGCTCATCACCACCAAGTCGTGGTGGGACACGGTCGACATCCTGGCCGCGAACGTGGTCGGGCCGATGGTGGCCGGCCACCCGGCGCTGCGGACCGCGATGGACGAGTGGGCGGTCCGCCCGGGCGAGCTGTGGACGGCGCGCACGGCGATCCTGCATCAGCTCCGGTACGGCGGGCGCACCGACACCGACCGCCTCTTCGCCTACTGCGCGGCCTGGGCGACGGAGCCCGACTTCTTCATCCGCAAGGCGATCGGCTGGGCCCTGCGCGAGTACGCGAAGACCGACCCGGCCGCCGTGCGCGCCTTCGTCGAGGGCCACCCGGCGCTGAGCCCGCTGTCGGTCCGCGAGGCGCTCAGAAGGCGCTGAGGATCCGCCCGCCGTCGACCCGGATCGTGGCGCCGCAGACGTAGTCGGCACCGGTCCCGCACAGGTACGCGACGGCCGCCGCGATCTCCTCCGGCCGCCCGAGCCGCCCCACGTCCGTCTCCGCGGCGGCGGCGTCGAGCTCGGCGCCGAACGGCCGGATCCCCTCGGTGTCGATCGCGCCGGGCGACACCACGTTCGAGGTCACGCCCGAGCCCTTCAGCTCGCGCGCGAGCGACACCGCCAGGTTGTGCCGGGCCGCGAGGGCCGCCTCGTAGTGCGGCGCCATCGCATCCGGCTGGCTGGCCAGTCCCCCGCCGATCTGTACCACGCGACCCCATCCGCGGTCGCGCATCGGCGGCACCATGCGCCGGATCAGCCGTACCGCAGACACCACATTGGTCTCGTAGCTCTCCACCCACCGCTCGGGCGAGGCCTCGCTCCACTGCCGCCGGTCGTAGCGCCCGGCGTTGTTGACCAGGATGTCGACGTCCCCGGCCTGTGCGGCGACCCGCTCGGCGCCCGCCTCGGTGGCCAGGTCGCCGAGGACGTAACGGGCGCCCCCGATCGCCTCGGCGACCGCGGCCGTGCGCCGCTCGTCCCGCCCGTGCACGACCACGGCGGCCCCCTCGGCGGCCAGCGTGTGCGCGATGGCCTCCCCCAGCCCCGACGACGAGCCGGTCACCAGTGCCCGCCGGCCGCTCAGTTCGAGATCCACACTCCGTCACTTCCACGTTCGGACGGAGAAAAACCGGTGGCCACGGTACTTCGGGAGCCGTCAGACTCGGCGCCATGCCGAGCATGAGATGTCGCAGCCGTGTCCTCGCCCCTGCGGGGGAAGGCGCGCGCCGACAGTCCTGCTCCCCGGCGGAGGCGAGCCGCAAGCAGCAGCCGTGAGCGCCGGCGGGCTCGGGGAGGTCGTCCTCTCCGGCCTCCTCGCCGGCTACGGCGTCGCCATGCCGGTCGGCGCGATCGGCGCCCTCATCGCCTCATTGGCCGCCCGCACGTCCTGGCGGGTCGGCGTCTCGGCCGCGCTGGGCGTGGCGACGGCCGACGGCGTGTACGCGGTGATCGCCGTGCTCGGCGGCGCCGCCCTCGCCGGGGTGATCGCGCCGATCGCCACCCCGCTCCGCTGGATCGCGGCGGTCGTCCTGCTGGCCCTGGCGGCCAAGACGGCGGCCGACGCGCTGCGCGCGCGGGGCCGGCCGGCGACCGCCCGGTCCGCCGAGGGCCGGATGAGCCGGCCGCTGGGGGCGTACTTCGCGCTGCTGGGCCTGACCCTGCTCAACCCGGCCACGATCGTGTACTTCGGCGCCCTCGTGATGGGCCGCCGCGCCGACGACGGCCTGTCCGCGGGCGCGGAGACCCTGTGGGTGACGGCGGCGTTCGTGGCGTCGGCGAGCTGGCAGCTGCTGATCGCGGGCAGCGGCTCGCTGCTGGGCCGCCTGCTGACCAGCCCGTCCGGCCGCCTGTGGACGGCCCTGTCCTCAGCGGCGGTCATCGCGGTCCTGGCCCTGCTGCTACTGATCCCCTGACCCGCCCCGCCCGGGAGACGCGCAACGGCCGCGGCGCGCACAATCGCGCGGCGCGGCCGTCCCGGCGGAGGTCGGGTCAGACGTTGAAGCCCAGGGCGCGGAGCTGGTCGCGGCCCTCGTCCGTGATCTTGTCCGGGCCCCACGGCGGCAGCCAGACCCAGTTGATCCGGATGTCCGACACCAGGCCGCCGCCCGGGCCGGTGCACAGGGCCTGGCGGGCCTGGTCCTCGATGACGTCCGTGAGCGGGCAGGCCGCCGACGTGAGCGTCATGTCCAGGGTCGCCACGTTCTCCTCGTCGACGTGGATGCCGTAGACGAGACCCAGGTCGACGACGTTGATCCCGAGCTCCGGGTCGACGACGTCCTTCATCGCCTCTTCGATGTCGGCGAGTACCGCGGTCATGATGGTTCCTCCGTAGACTCCGCAGAAGAAGCCCGGCTGAGCGCGTCCTTGAACGCCATCCAGGGCAGCAGGGCGCACTTGACGCGCGCAGGATACTTCGCGACGCCGGCGAACGCGACGGCGTCCTCCAGCACCGCCTCGTCCGGCTCGACCGCGCCGCGACCGCCCATCAGCTCCGCGAACGCCTCGTGTCGGCGCAGCGACTCGGCGATCGTGCCGCCGGTGAGCAGATCGTGCAGTACGCTCGCCGACGCCTGGCTGATCGAGCAGCCCATGCCCTCGTAGGACACGTCCGCCACCACGTCGCCCTTGATCGTGACGCGGAGCGTGACCTCGTCGCCGCACGTGGGGTTGACGTGGTGCGCCTCGGCGTCGAACGGCGCCCGGAGCCCCCGGCCGTGGGGGCGCTTGTAGTGATCCAGGATGATCTCCTGGTACAGCTGGTCGAGTTGCATCAGGCGAAGACCTTCCGCACCCGCTCCACACCGCGGACGAGCGCGTCGATCTCGTCCGTCGTCGTGTAGAGGTAGAACGAGGCCCGGGTCGTCGCCGGCACGCCGAACCGCACGCAGGTCGGCCGCGCGCAGTGGTGGCCGACGCGCACCTGCACGCCCTCGTCGTCGAGGATCTGGCCGACGTCGTGCGGGTGGACGCCCTCGACGGTGAACGAGATCGTCGCGCCGCGGTCCACAGTGGACTTCGGGCCGATGATGCGCACGTCCGGCACCGACTGCAGCGCGTCCAGCGCGTAGGCAGTGAGCGCCTTCTCGTGCGCCACGACGGCGTCCATGCCGACCGCCGACAGGTAGTCGACGGCCGCGCCGAGGCCGACCGCCTGGGCGATCGGCGGCGTGCCGGCCTCGAACCGGGCCGGCGGGGGCATGAACGTCGTGCCGGTCATCGCCACGGTCTCGATCATCGAACCGCCGCCGAGGAACGGCGGCATCGCGTCGAGCAGCTCGAAGCGGCCCCACAGCGCGCCGATGCCGGTCGGGCCGAGCATCTTGTGGCCGGTGAACGCCACGAAGTCGACGCCCAGCGCCGACACGTCGACGGGGACGTGCGGCACCGACTGCGAGCCGTCGAGCAGCACCAGCGCGCCGACCTCGCGAGCCCGGGCGGCGATCACGTCGACCGGGTTGATCGTGCCGAGGATGTTCGAGTAGTGCACGAACGCGACCAGCTTGGTCCGCGGCGTGATCAGCTCGTCGATCCGGGACAGGTCGAGCCGGCCCTCGTCGGTCATGCCGAACCACTTGAACGTCGCGCCGGTCCGCTGGGCGAGCAGCTGCCAGGGCACGATGTTCGAATGGTGCTCCATCTCGGTCACGACGATCTCGTCGCCGGGGCCGAGCCGGAAGCGCGGGTCGTCGGCATCCGCGGTGAACGCGTGCGCGACCAGGTTGATCGCCTCGGTCGAGTTCTTGGTGAACACGATCTCGGCGGCCGCCGGGGCGCCGACGAACGCGGCGATCTTCTCGCGCGCGCCCTCGAACGCCTCCGTCGACTCGGTGCCGAGCGTGTGCACCGAGCGGGCCACGTTGGCGTTGTGCTGTTCGTAGTGCTCACGCACCGCGTCGATCACCTGGCGCGGCTTCTGCGAGGTGTTTCCCGAGTCGAGGTAGACCAGCGGGTTGCCGTTGATCTGCCGGTCGAGGATCGGGAAGTCCTTGCGGATGGACTCAACGTCGAGTGCGCTCATGTATGGAACCCTTACGCGAGTGGGGCCGGTTCGGCGTCGGCGAGGTAGCGCTTGTAGCCCTCGTCCTCGAGCCGCTCGGCGAGCTCGGGCCCGCCCTCCTCCACGATCCGGCCACCGGCGAAGACGTGGACGAAGTCCGGCTTGATGTAACGAAGAATCCGCGTGTAGTGCGTGATCAGCAGCAGGCCGGTGTCACCCGACGAGCGCACCCGGTTGACGCCCTCGCTCACGATGCGCAGCGCGTCGATGTCCAGGCCGGAGTCGGTCTCGTCGAGCACCGCGATCTTCGGCTTGAGCAGCTCGAGCTGCATGATCTCGTGGCGCTTCTTCTCGCCGCCGGAGAAGCCCTCGTTGACGTTGCGCTGCGCGAAGGCCGGGTCCATCTGCAGCTTCTCCATGGCGCCACGCAGCTCGCCGGCCCAGGTGCGCAGCTTCGGCGCCTCGCCGTCGATCGCCGTCTTGGCGGTGCGCAGGAAGTTCGCGACCGAGACGCCGGGGACCTCCACGGGGTACTGCATGGCGAGGAAGAGCCCGGCGCGGGCCCGCTCGTCGACCGTCATCGCGAGGACGTCCTGGCCGTCGAGGGTGACGGTGCCGCCGGTGACCTCGTACCGCGGGTGGCCCGCGATCGAGTACGCGAGCGTCGACTTGCCGGAGCCGTTGGGACCCATGATGGCGTGGGTCTCGCCCGCCCGGACCGTCAGATCCACACCGGCGAGGATCGGCTTGAGCTCGCCGTCGGGCAGCTTGACCGAGACCTGCAGGTTGCTGATGGAAAGCTCGCTCACTTGGTGACTCCGTTACTCGGGTTCGGGTCGATGTAGACGTCGCCGTCGCGGACCTCGACGGGGTAGACCGGGACCGGCTCGGTGGCGGGCAGCCCGGTGGGCTCGCCGGTGCGCAGGTCGAAGCGCGAGCCGTGCAGCCAGCACTCCAGGGTGCAGCCCTCGACCTCGCCCTCCGAGAGCGCGACCGAGGCGTGCGAGCACTCGTCGTGGACGGCGTAGAAGTTGTCGTCGTCGGCGTGGACCAGCGCGATCTCGGTGCCGTCGACGGTCACCTGGACGGCCTCGCCCTTGGCCACGTCGGTGGCCGCACATACACGGATCATGAGCCGGCCTGCTCCAGACGCGCCTCGATGGCCACGCCGAGCCGGTCGCGGAGCTCCTCGACCGGGATCTTGTGCAGCAGCTCGTGGAAGAAGCCGCGCACGACGAGCTTGCGGGCCTGGTCGTCCGGGATTCCCCGGGACATCAGGTAGAACAGCTGCTCGTCGTCGAAGCGGCCGGTAGCGCTCGCGTGGCCGGCCCCGGCGACCTCGCCGGTCTCGATCTCCAGGTTGGGCACCGAGTCGGCGCGCGCCCCGTCGGTCAGGACCAGGTTCCGGTTGATCTCGTACGTGTCGGTGCCGGTCGCCTCGGCCCGGATCAGCACGTCGCCGACCCAGACGGTGTGCGCGTCGGCGCCCTGCAGCGCCCCACGGTACGCCACGTAGCTGCGGCAGTCGGGCACCGAGTGGTCGACGAGGAGCCGGTGCTCGAAGTGCTGGCCGGCGTCGGCGAAGTAGAGGCCGAACGCGTCGATCTCGCCGCCGCGGCCGGTGTAGTCGACACTGGTGTACTGCCGGACCAGGTCGCCGCCGAGGGTCACCTGCACGTGCTTGACCTTCGCGTCGCGGCCCAGCCGGAAGCGGATGTGCTGTGCCTGCACGGCGTCGCCGTCCCAGTCGGTGACGGTGACGAACGTGAGCCGCGCACCGTCGGCGACCAGCACCTCGACGTTGTCGGCGAGCGTGACCGTGCCGGTCTGCTCCAGCACGACCGTGGCCTCGGCGAGCTGCCCGACCTCGACGATCGTGTGCCCGAACGCGACCTCGGACGTCGAGCCGGCCAGGCGGACCACGGCCGGCGCGTCGAGCACCGCATTGCGCGCGACCGAGACGACGAGCGCCTCGGCGGCCGCACCGGCGGCGAGGGCGCTGATCCGGTCGAACGGGGTCAGCGCCGAGCCGACGCGCGCGTCACCGCGGTCGACCGTGGTGACCGTGACGCCGGCCGGCAGGTCGCCGACCTCGGCCTTCGGGGCGGTCGCACCGGTCGTGTCGGTCGCCGCCGCCAGCCCGCGGAGGCGCTTGAGCGGCGTGAACCGCCACTCCTCCTCGCGGCCGGTGATCGCCGGGAAGTCGGCGACGTCGAACGAGCGGACCTGCTGGGCGCGGGTCTTCGGGGGTACCAGAGCGGGGGCGCTCATCCGACAGCGCCCTCCATCTGCAGCTCGATGAGCCGGTTGAGCTCCAACGCATACTCCATGGGCAGTTCCTTGGCGATCGGCTCGATGAAGCCGCGCACGATCATCGCCATCGCCTCGTCCTCGGTGAGGCCGCGCGACATCAGGTAGAACAGCTGGTCGTCGCTGATCTTCGACACCGTGGCCTCGTGACCCATCGAGACGTCGTCCTCGCGGATGTCGACGTACGGGTACGTGTCCGAGCGGGAGATGGTGTCCACCAGCAGCGCGTCGCACTTGACCGTCGACTTCGAGTGGTGGGAGCCCTCGAGCACCTGGACGAGGCCGCGGTACGAGGTGCGGCCACCGCCGCGCGCGATGGACTTCGACACGATCGTGGACGACGTGTGCGGGGCGGCGTGGACCATCTTGGCGCCGGCGTCCTGGTGCTGGCCCTCGCCGGCCATCGCGACGCTCAGGACCTCGCCCTTGGCGTGCTCGCCGGTCATGAAGACGGCCGGGTACTTCATCGTGACCTTGGAACCGAGGTTGCCGTCGACCCACTCCATGGTCGCGCCCTCGTGGCAGACGGCGCGCTTGGTGACCAGGTTGTAGACGTTGGTCGACCAGTTCTGGATCGTGGTGTAGCGGCAGCGGGCGTTCTTCTTCACGATGATCTCGACGACCGCGGAGTGCAGCGAGTCGGACGAGTAGACCGGCGCGGTGCAGCCCTCGACGTAGTGCACGTAGGCACCCTCGTCGACGATGATCAGGGTCCGCTCGAACTGGCCCATGTTCTCGGTGTTGATCCGGAAGTACGCCTGGAGCGGGATCTCGACGTGCACGCCCTTCGGCACGTAGATGAAGCTGCCGCCGGACCAGACCGAGGTGTTCAGCGAGGCGAACTTGTTGTCCCCGACCGGGATGACGGTCGCGAAGTACTCCTTGAAGAGCTCCTCGTGCTCCTTCAGCGCGGTGTCGGTGTCGAGGAAGACGACGCCCTGCTCCTCGAGGTCCTCGCGGATCTTGTGGTAGACCACCTCGGACTCGTACTGCGCGGCGACGCCCGCGACCAGCCGCTGCTTCTCAGCCTCGGGGATGCCCAGCTTGTCGTACGTGTTCTTGATGTCCTCGGGCAGCTCGTCCCAGCTCGCGGCCTGCTTCTCGGTGGAGCGGACGAAGTACTTGATGTTGTCGAAGTCGATGTGCGACAGGTCAGCGCCCCACGCCGGCATCGGCTTGCGGCCGAACAGCCGCAGGCCCTTGAGACGCAGGTCGAGCATCCACTCCGGCTCGTTCTTCTTGGCGGAGATGTCGCGCACGACGTCCTCGTTGAGGCCGCGGCGCGCCGAGGCCCCCGCCGTGTCGGAGTCGGCCCAGCCGTACTCGTACCGGCCGAGGCCGGCAAGCTGATCGGCAGTCGTCATCTCACGTTCCTTTGCCTATCGGGACGGGCACCGGGAAGCACCGGCGCCGGAATGTGGGTCGTACAGACGCCATCGCCGTTGGCGATGGTCGCGAGCCGCTGGACGTGCGTGCCAACCAGCCGGGAGATCACCTGGGTCTCCGCCTCGCACAGCTGTGAGAACTCGGCGGCGACGTGCGCCACCGGGCAGTGGTGCTGGCAGAGCTGCCCGCCGGTCGCGATCGTGGTCGCGCCCGCGGCGTAGCCCTCCGCGGTCAGCGCCTGGGCGAGCGCCTCGGCCCGCGCGAGCGGGTCGTCGCCCGCCTCGGCCATGGCCGAGCGGCAGCGCTCCTCAAGCGCAGCGACCTGCTCGGCGGCGAACTCGGACACCGCCTTCGCCCCGCCGTGCGCGGCGATCCAGCGCAGCGCGGCGGTCGCCAGCCCGTCATACGTGTGCGGCAGCGCCTCGCGCGCGGCCGCGGTCAGCGTGAACGTCCGCGCCGGGCGCCCGCGTCCGCGCCGCCCGCGCTCGGCCCGCTCGCGGCTCTCGACGAGCCCCTCGGCGAGCATGGCGTCGAGGTGCCGCCGGATGCCCGCGGGGCTCAGCCCGAGGGCGAGCGACAACTCGGAGGCGGTGGCGGACCCTTGCTGGAGCAGCAGCTCGGTGACCCGGTCCCGGGTCCGCACGTCGAGCGCGGCGCCGGGCGGGCACGCGTCAGCGACCTGCGGCCGGACCGCAGGAGAGGTCGCCTCGGCGTTTTTCACAACACCAACGTTACGTAATTCGCCGATGGCCAGCAAACCACCCCTCGGGTGATCCACGGCACGGAAGGTAACCCTAACCAAACCTACCCACAGCGGGCCGTCACCCATGATCGCAGAGCACGGGCGGCGGCAGCACAGGGCCTGGGGACGGATATGTCCGGCACTGGCGCGCCGCCGCGGGCGCCATGCCCATGATCAAGGGAAACTTCTGGTCGCCATGACAGCCAGATGTTTTCCTTGATCATGGAGCGCGGCGGTCGGCCCCCGCCCCGACCTCGCCCGACCCGCGAGCCACAACCGGAACATAACCGAAATGTCGGAAATGTCGGGTGCGAAGCGCCCGACATTTCCGCGCTCCACCACCGCGGCCACGTGGGGCGACGCGGGGTGATATGTAGCCTCGCGTAGTATCGGCGCGTGCTGCGCTTCCTGTCCCGGGTGCTCGGCAGCGTGCTGCGATTCCTGCTGCGACTCCTCGACAGCAGGGCCACGCTGCGGCGGGCCGCCCTTGCCACCCTGGTCGCCAACATTGGCATCGTCGTCACCGGCGGGCTGGTCAGGCTCACCGGGTCCGGGCTCGGGTGCCCGACCTGGCCGCGGTGCACCGACGACTCCTATGTGACGACGCGGGAGATGGGCTTCCACGGGGTCATCGAGTTCGGCAACCGGACGCTGACCTTCCTCATCGGGTTCATCTCCGCGGTCGCGCTGATCGCGGCCTGGCGGCAGCGCAAGCGGGTGCCGGGCGTGCTGGCCGGGGCGATCTGGGTGCTGCTCGGCATCGGCATGCAGGGGGTCATCGGCGGCATCACGGTGCACATGGAGCTCAACCCGTGGATCGTGGCGACCCACTTCCTCGCCTCCATGGTGCTCATCGCGATCGCCTACGTGTTCTGGTACCGCACCAGGGAGATCCCGCCCGCCTGGACCGCGCCGAAGGCGATCCGCACCGGCGGCGTGCTCATCACGGTCGTGAGCGCGGCCGTGCTCGTGCTCGGCACCATCGTCACGGGGAGCGGGCCGCACTCCGGCGACACGCGGGCCAGCCGGACCGGGTTCGACCCGGCGGCCATGTCGCAGCTGCACGGCGACGCCGTGTTCGTGATGGTCGGGCTCACGGTGGCGATGTGGCTCGGGCTGCGCGCGCTCGGGGCGCCGCTGCGGGTCACGCGGGCCGCGGCCACGCTGCTGGCCGTGGAGCTGGCGCAGGGCGTGGTGGGCTTCGTGCAGTACTTCACCGGACTCCCCTGGCCCGTGGTCATCCTGCACATGCTGGGCGCCTGCCTGGTCTGGACGTCGACGCTCAGCGTCCTGCTGTCGCTGACGCCACGGGCAACGGGTCAGGCCGTCGAGGAGCGCGACCACTCGCTGGCCAGCACCGCGTAGAGCAGGTCGTCGGTCCACTCGCCCTTCCACCAGCTGGCCTGCACGCTCAGGCCCTCGCGGCGGAAGCCGAGCCGCTCGAGCAGCCGGGCGGACGGCGCGTTGCGCGCGTCGAGCGACGCGCGCACCCGGTGCAGGCCCTCCTCGACCAGCAGGAACTCCACGACCCGGCGGACGGCCTCGGTGGCGTAGCCGCGGCCCTGGAACGCCGGCGCGAGCGTGAACCCGATCTCGGCCTGGCGGCCGCCGTCGCCCCGGTTCACGCCGACGTCGCCGACGAGCGCGCCGCCGTCGCGGGCCTCGACCGCGTACTGGAACCAGCCCTCCCGCTCGGGGTCGAGGTGCGCGGTCTCGGTGACGAACGCGATCGCGTCGCCGAGCGGGAACGGCGCGTCCCAGGACTGGTACCGGGCCACGTCGGGGTCGGACCGGTAGGCGGCCAGGGCGGGGGCGTCAGCCGGGCGGAACCGGCGCAGGACGAGACGGTCGGTCTCCAGCAGCACGCGCCCACTGTAGTGCCGCCGACGCGCAGAGCAACCCGACCGCCGCCGACGTCATGAGCCGCACGCCGAGGACGTGGACGCCGTGGTACCCCAGGAGCCAGGTCGCCACGAACCCGAGCGCGGTGACGCCGACCGCCACGCCCCAGAACGCCAGCGGCGCCCGCGGCACCTCCGGCGCCGGCCCGTGCCAGTCCCGCAGCAGGCGGCGGCGCCCGATGTACCACAGGAACAGCGGCGTCAGCAGCACCGCCCATCCGTCGCTGGCCCGGCGGATCTGGTACCACGCGGCCACCGGCCCCGGATGCGTCACCAGGTCGAACAGCAGGTGACTGGCCACGCCGATCAGGGCCGACCACACCGTGACGAACCACCGGTGCCGCACCCGGCCGAGCACCCCGAAGTCCCGCAGCAGGCTCGGCAGGTGCGCGGCGACGACGGGCGCGCCGAGCCGGGCCAGCCAGGCGGCGAGGACCGCCGTCGGCAGTCCCCACCAGAACATGGCCGGGACCGTGTGGCTGCGGATGGTGACCCCGAACCCGTCGAGGGCGTAGGCGAAGTCGGGCGCGCAGGCCCCGGTGGCGAGGGCGACCCCGTCGAACCACCGGGGCCGCCACAGCTTCAGCGGCAGCACGGCGAGCGGATGCGTCGGCAACGTCGAAGGCACGCCCCGATGCTGCCCACGAAGGCCGCGAAAACGCCCGGCGTGCACGAAACCCGCACAACACCTCTACCGTTGAGCGGTGACCTACACGCTGGACTGGGACGAGCAGGCGCCGCGGCTGGCGGCGGCCGCGACCGACGAGGCCGGGTGGTACGCGGCGGTCGCCGCCGAGCTGGTGCGGGACACCGACCGGGTGGCGATCGACGTCGGCTGCGGCGGCGCCGGGATGACGGTCGCCCTGGCCCGTCGCATCGACCGGGTCATCGCCGCCGACCACAACGAGAAGGTCCTCGACGCCGCGCGGACGGTGGTCGCGGACGCCGGAGCGACCGCCGAGTTCGCCGTCGTGGACCTGGACAAGCCCCTGGACCTGCCCGAGGCCGACCTGGTGTGGTCGTCGGCGGCCGTGCACCACGCCGGCGACCAGCAGGCCACGCTCGACAAGCTGGCCCGGCTCGTGCGGCCCGGCGGGCGGCTGGCGATCGCCGAGGGCGGGCTGCGGCCGCGGCACCTCCCGTGGGACGTCGGCGTCGGCGAGCCCGGGCTGGAGGTCCGCCTCGACGCGGCCCAGGACCGCTTCTTCGCCCGGATGCGGGCCGAGCTGCCCGGCAGCGTCCCGATGCCGTACGGCTGGCCCGAGGCGCTGCGCCGCGCCGGGCTGGAGGACGTCACCACCCGGACGTTCCTGCTGGAGCGGCCGGTGCCGCTGTCCGCCGCCGACCGGGAGCGGGTCGTGGCACAGCTCGGCCGGCGCCTGGAGTGGCTGCGGGACACCGACCTGCTCGCCGGCGAGGACCGGCGGACCTGGGAGCGGCTGCTCGACCCGGACGGTCCGGACTGGCTCGGCCACCGCGACGACCTGCACTCGATCGAGGCGCGCAGTGTGCAACTGGGCACCCGGAAAAGGAAAACCCGCGAACCATAATTCGTTGCCAGGCTGTAAATTCATCTGCACGTTCTAGGGTCCCCGATCTTTGCTGTGCCACCCTTTTGCAATGGGGCACACGGAACCGCTCATCATGCAGATCTACTGCCGCCTGGAAGTTGCGGTGACCGATCCGGAGCTGATCGGGAAGCTGGCCGGCCAGCAGCTCCGCGAGGCAGAAATCGACTGGTCGCGGCGGGAGGAGGACCTTGAGGAGGCGATCCACCAGCTCGAGTCCGACCTCACGCAGGCATTGTCGTGCGTCGTTGAGCATGATCGGATGATCGAGCACCTGCCCGGCGTGGAGTCGCGGGGCGGGCTGGTGTTCACCGCGTTCGGCAAGCCGGACGACCGATTCCGGCCGGGGTTCACGGACTTCCTGTGAGGCCCACGTAGTTCTCGGCGAGTGTCGTCGCCGCGGCCTCCGACCCGACCACGTAGCGCAGCTGGGACCGCTGCAGTTCCCGCGTGAACGGGTCGGCGTCGGGGGCCAGGTGCAGCATCGAGGTCATCCACCAGGAGAAGTGCTGCACCCGCCAGACCCGGCGCAGGCAGGTGTCGCTGTAGGCGGCGAGCCCGCCCTCGTCGCCGCTCGCGTACCAGCGGCGCAGCCCGTCGGCGAGCACCTTCACGTCGTGTACGGCCAGGTTGAGGCCCTTGGCGCCGGTCGGCGGCACGATGTGGGCGGCGTCCCCGGCCAGGAACAGCCGGCCGTGGCGCATCGGGGCGACCACGAAGCTGCGCATCGCGGTGATGCCCTTCTCCAGGATCGGGCCCTCGGTCAGGCTGAACCCGTCGTGGGCCAGGCGCCGCTGCAGCGCGGCCCAGATCCGCTCGTCGGGCCACTCCTCCAGCCGCTCCTCCGGCGCGACCTGGAGGTACAGCCGGGTGATCGTCGGCGACCGCATGCTGTGCAGCGCGAAGCCCTCGTCGCTGAGGGCGTAGATCAGCTCCTCGGCGCTCGGCGGGGTCGCGGCCAGCACGCCGAGCCAGGCGAAGGGGTACTCCCGCTCGTAGACCCGCAGCGACGCCTCCACGAAGGGGCGGCTCACGCCGTGGAAGCCGTCGCAGCCGGCCACGAAGTCGCCCTCGACCACGCCCTCGGCGGTCTCCACCGCCCGGTCGGACCGCAGCCGCAGGGCGCCCTGCTCGAAGCGGATCGGGAACTCGGCCTGGGCGATGAGGTCCTTGACCACCTCGTGCTGCCCGTACACCGTGATCGCGCGCCCGGTCAGCTCGCGCAGCGGGATCCGGTGGGCGACGCCGTCGAACAGCAGCTCGACCCCGGTGTGGACGAGGCCCTCGCGGTGCAGCCGGTCGGCCACGCCCAGCTCGGTGAGCAGCTCGACCGTGCCGTGCTCCAGGACGCCGGCCCGGATCCGCTGCTCGACGCGGGCCCGGCTGTGCCGCTCCAGCACGACGCACTCGATGCCGGCCCGGTGCAGCAGGTGGCCGAGCACCAGCCCGGCCGGGCCCGCCCCGATGATCACGACTCCGGTGCGCATCAGTTGCCTCGCTTCGCCAGCTGGATCTGCTCGTAGACGTGCCCGCGCAGCTCGGTGAAGCGCGCCGCCGAGCGGGTGGTGAGCTGGTCGCGCCCGGGCGGCAGGTCGACGTCGAGGGTGTCGATGACGCGCGTCGGCGACTTCGACAGCACGATGACGCGCTGGCCGAGGTACACCGCCTCGTCGATGTCGTGGGTGACGAACAGCAGCGTCACGCGCAGCCGCTGCCACACCTCGCGGATGAGGTCCTCCAGCTCGGCGCGGGTCTGCGCGTCGACCGCGGCGAACGGCTCGTCCATGAGCAGCACCCGCGGCTCGAAGGCGATCGCGCGGGCGATGGCCACCCGCTGCTGCATGCCGCCGGAGAGCTGCCACGGGTAGGCGTCGTGCGCGTCCTCCAGCCCGACGGCGGCCAGCGCCTCGTCCACCAGCTGCCGCTTGTTCGGCGAGCGCAGCGGCAGGCCCACGTTGTCGCGGACGCGCATCCACGGGAAGAGGCTCCGGCCGTACTCCTGGAACACCACCGCCAGCCCGTCCGGCGGCCCGTCGACGACCCGGTCGCCGACGCGCACCTCCCCGGAGGTGGGCGCGAGCAGCCCGGCGACGCAGCGCAGGAGGGTCGTCTTGCCGCACCCCGACGGCCCGACGAGGCAGGCGAACTCCCCGTCGGCGAGCTTGAACGTCAGGTCGCCGATCGCCTCGACCCGCCGCCCGTGCCCCTCGTAGACCTTCTTCAGGCCGGTGACCTCCAGCATCACCATTCCCTCTCCGCGGCGCGCTGGCCGTGGTACCACGCCAGGCTCCACCGCTCGAACACCCGGAACAGCAGGGCGAGCAGGACGCCGATGAGGCCCAGCAGCAGCACGCCGCTGTACATCTCCGGGACCTGGAAACCGCGCTGGAACTGCACGACGGTGAAGCCGAGGCCGCTCTGGGCCGCGAACATCTCGCTGATGACCATGAGGATGATGCCGATCGACAGGGCCTGGCGCGCACCGGTGACGATCTGCGGCGAGGCGGAGCGCAGCACCAGATGGGTCAGCCGCCGGCCGCCGCGGATCCGGTACGTCCGGCAGGTGTCCGACAGGACGCCGTCCACGGCCCGCACGCCCTCGACGGTGTTGAGCAGCACCGGCCAGAGGCACCCGGAGACGATGACCAGCACCTTCATCAGGTCGCCGATGCCGGCCACGAGGATGAGGATCGGCACCAGGACCGGCGGCGGGATGGCCCGCACGAACTCCAGCACCGGCTCGACGGTCGCCCGCACGCGGGCGTGCTGCCCGATCACCACGCCGAGGCCGACCCCGGCGACGAGCGCCACCAGGTAGCCGACGGCCAGCCGGGCCAGGCTGGGCAGCACGTCGTCGACGATCCGCGGGCCGATCCAGGTCTCCGGGAAGACGGCCAGGATCTCCCTGAGCGGCGGGCGGTAGAAGTCGGTGGAGCCGGCGGAGTAGAACCACCAGCCGGCCAGGATCAGCGCCGGGAGCAGCAGGATCTTGAGGGCTCTCAGGCCGGCGCTCATCCTGAGGCCGCCCGCTGGGCGGGATGCCAGGCCAGGACCCGCCGCTCGCCGGCCCGGGTCAGCAGGTTGGCCAGGACGCCGAGCACGCCGGTGACGACCACCAGCGCGTACATCGCGGCGACGGCGCCGCTCGACTGGGCCACGGCGATCTCCTTGCCGATGCCCGGGGTACCGATGATGAGCTCGCCGGTGATGGTGAGGATCAGCGCGACCGCGGTGGCCAGCCGCAGCCCGGTCACCGTGTAGGGCAGCGCGGTCGGCCAGGTGAGCCGCCACAGCTTCTGCCACGCGGTGAGGTGGAAGCTGCGGGCGGTGTCCCGGGCGATCGGGTCGACGTCGGCCACGCCGTGCAGCACCTGCACGAGGATCTGCCAGACCGAGGCGTAGACGACCAGCAGCAGCGTGGCGGTGCGCGCGGTGCCGTAGAGCAGCACCGCGAGCGGGATGAGCGCGACCGACGGGATCGGCCGGAGGAACTCGATGGTCGACGCCGTGTACTCGCGCAGGATCGGCACCGAGCCGATCACCACGCCCGCGACGAAGCCGGCGACGGCCGCGATGGCCAGGCCGGTGAACCAGGTCTGGAGGGTGTCGAGCAGCGCCTGCCAGAACGCCCCGTGCCGGGCCTCCTCGCCGAGGGCGGCGGCGATGCGGCTGGCGGGCGGCAGGTATTCGGCCGGCACGAGGCCGAGCCGTGGCACCGCTTCGAGCAGCGCCACGAACCCGGCCACGCCGATCAGTCCATAGGCTTTCACGGGATGAGGTCGTCCAATGCGGGAGCCTTGTCCAGCAGCTTGTCCTGCACCGCGAGGTCGGTCAAGGTCTGCACCGACGCCCTGTTCACCTCGGCCGGCCAGGCCGGCAGCGTGATCTTCGCGGTGACGTCCGCGGTGATCTGCGTGTAGGTGGTGATGATCTGCCGCACCTCGTCAGGATGCGCGTTCGCGTAGGCGAGCGACTCGGCCATCGCCTCTTTGAACCGCTTGACCAGGTCGGGGTTCTTGGCGATGAGGTCCTGCGAGGTGAAGTAGGTCGCCACGGTGAGGTCCGCGGCGGCGTCGACGTAGTTGGAGGCCACGACCCGGGCGCCCTGCCCCTTGGCCGCGGTCACGAACGGCTCGACGACCCAGATCGCGTCGACCCGGCCCGCAGCGAGCGCGGCCGGCTGGTCGGGGAAGCCCAGCTCCACGAACTGGATCCCGGACGGGTCGCCGCCGGCCTTGCGCACGGACGCGCGCACGGTGGTGTCGCCGATGTTCTTGAGCGTGTTGACCGCGACCTTCTTGCCGGCCAGGTCCTTCGCGCTCTGGATCGGGCTGTCGCCCTTCACCAGCACGGCGCTGAAGTCCGCGCCGGCCTTGCCGGTGGACGCGACGCCGTTGGCGACGACCTTGATCGGCAGGCCGCGGGACCTGGCCAGGATCAGCGACGTCATGTTGCTGAAGCCGAACTGGAACTGGCCGCTGACGACGCCGGGCACGATGGCGGCGCCGCCCTGGCTGGTCTCCAGGGTCAGGTCGATGTTGCGGGAGCTGAAGAAGCCCTTCTGCTTGCCGAGGTAGATGGGTGCGACGTCGACGATGGCGATCACGCCGGCGGCGACCTTGTCGGGCTGCCCGGGGGCGGCCTGGGTGGGTGACGTGTTGTTGCTGGAGTTGCCGCCGCAGGCGGTGGCGGCGAGGAGCGTGGTGGCGGTGAGGAGCGCGGTGACGGCTAGGCGGCGCATCTGGGACTCCATCCGGCAATCTGGGGGTGTTCGGATAGCGAACTTGTGTTCGTCAGATAGCGGCTCGAACCGACCGTAGAGCCGTTGACGGTCCGTCGCAAGCTCTCTAGGGTTTCGCCTGGAGAACAGATGTTCGCCATACGAACAACCAGCGTGACTGAGCGCGGCGGCTGCCCGGGACGTCGCCTGAGAGCAACAGGGGGTCGGCGTTGGCGGAGCTGATGACCCTGTCCGAGGCCGTCGCGGCCCTCGTGCACGACGGCGACACGGTCGCCCTGGAGGGGTTCACGCACCTCATCCCGGTCGCCGCCGGGCACGAGATCATCCGGCAGCGCCGCCGCGGGCTCACGCTCGTGCGGATGACCCCCGACATCGTCTACGACCAGCTCATCGGCGCCGGCTGCGCGGCGAAGCTGATCTTCTCGTGGGGCGGCAACCCCGGGGTCGGCTCGCTGCACCGCTTCCGCGACGCCGTCGAGCGGCAGTGGCCCGGCCCGCTGGAGCTGGAGGAGCACAGCCACGCCGGGATGGCCAACCGCTACGTGGCCGGGGCGTCCGGGCTGCCGTTCGCGGTCCTCCGGGGGTACCGGGGCACCGACCTCCCCGCCCAGACCGACACGATCAAGCCGATCGAGTGCCCGTTCACCGGCGAGGTGCTCACCGCGGTGCCGGCCCTCAACCCGGACGTCGCGATCGTCCACGCCCAGCGCGCCGACCGGCACGGCAACGTGCAGCTGTGGGGCATCACCGGGGTGCAGAAGGAGGCGGTCCTCGCCGCCACCCGCAGCCTGGTGACGGTCGAGGAGGTCGTCGACGGGCTCGACCCGCGGCCGGGCGCCGTGGTGCTGCCGTCCTGGGTGGTGACCGCGGTCGCCGAGGTCCCCGGCGGCGCGCGTCCTTCCTACGCCCAGGGGTATTACGACCGCGACAACGACCACTACCGCGCGTGGGACGCGATCAGCCGCGACCGCGCCGCCTTCACCGCCTGGCTGGACGCATTATGACCTTCACCGCCGACGAGATGATGACGGTCGCCGCGGCGCGGGCCCTCCAGGGGCACACCGCGTGCTTCGTCGGCATCGGCCTGCCCAGCGTCGCGGCCAACCTGGCCCGCCGCACCGGCAACCCCGGCCTGGTGCTCGTGTACGAGTCGGGCACGATCGGCGCCCGGCCGACCCGTCCCCCGCTGTCGATCGGCGACGGCGAGCTCGCCGAGACCGCCGACACGGTGGTCAGCGTGCCGGAGATGTTCAACTACTGGCTCCAGCCCGGCCGCATCGACGTGGGCTTCCTCGGCGCCGCCCAGATCGACAAGTTCGCGAACATCAACACGACCGTCGTCGGCGACTCGTACCGCGAACCGAAGGCGCGCCTGCCCGGCGCCGGTGGCGCGCCCGAGATCGCCGCCTCCTGCCGCGAGGTCTTCGTGGTACTCCGGCAGGGGCCCCGGGCGTTCGTGCCGCGGGTCGACTTCCGCACCTCGGTCGGCCACGGCGACGGCCCCGGCTCGCGCGAGCGCCTCGGCCTGCGCGGGCGCGGCCCGGTGCTGGTCATCACCGACCTCGGGATCCTCTCCCCCGACCCGGACACCTGCGCGCTGACGCTGACCCACCTGCACCCGGGCGTGACCATTGAGCAGGCCCGGACCGCCACCGGCTGGGACCTCGCGGTCTCCCCCGCGCTCGACCGCACGCCGCCGCCGTCCGCCGTGGAGCTCGCCGAGCTGCGCGCCCTCCTGGGGTCGTCATGAGCGGTTTCCTCGACTGGCCGGCGTACCGGTCGACCGTCCTGCGGGCGCCGAAGCGGCCCTTCGTGGCGCTGCCGCTGCGGCTGGCCGACACCGGCGGCCCGGTCCTCGGCGAGTCGCGGGTCGGCCCGCTCGACAACGACCTGACCCGCCAGCACGACGGCGAGCCGCTCGGCGAGCGCATCATCGTCCACGGGCGGGTGCTCGACACCGGCGGCCGCCCGATCCCCCACACGCTCGTGGAGGTCTGGCAGGCCAACGCCGCCGGCCGCTACGCGCACCACGTCGACCGGCACCCCGCCCCGCTCGACCCGAACTTCTCCGGCGCCGGGCGCTTCCTCACCGACGCGGACGGCGCGTACCGGTTCGTCACGATCAAGCCGGGCGCCTACCCCTGGCGCAACCACGACAACGCGTGGCGGCCGGCCCACATCCACTTCTCCGTCTTCGGCCGGTCGTTCACCCAGCGCCTGGTGACGCAGATGTACTTCCCGGGCGACCCGCTGTTCGGCCAGGACCCCATCTTCAACGCCGTCCGCGACCCGGCCGCGCGGGCCCGGATGATCGCGGCCTTCGACCTGGAGTCGACCGAGCCGGAGTGGGCCCTGGCGTACCGCTTCGACGTCGTGCTCCAGGCGACCCCCTTCGAGGAGGCACCGTGAACCCGACCCCGAGCCAGACCGTCGGGCCGTACTTCGCGGTGATGCTGCCCTGGGACCGCTCCGAGGAGCTCGGCACCGAGCTGTGGCTGCGCGGCACCCTCTACGACGGCCGCTCCGAGCCGGTCGCCGACGGGGTCCTGGAGGTCTGGGACGCCTCCAGCGGCGGCTTCGGCCGCTGCCGCACCACGGTCGACGGCGAGTACGCGTTCCGCTTCGACCGGCCGGGCCCGATCGGCGCACAGGCCCCGCATCTCGCGGTGTCGGTCTTCGCGCGGGGCCTGCTCGATAGAGTCGTCACCAGGGTGTACTTCCCGGACGAGCCCGGCAACACCACCGATCCGGTCCTGTCCGCGATCCCCGACACGGCAGTCCGGGAGACGCTCGTCGCCCGCGAGGACGACGACGGCTACCGGTTCGACATCCACCTCCAGGGTCCGCATGAAACCGCATTCTTCGAGCTTGTTTGACGGCGTCCTGGCCCGCGGTGAGGTCGCCGCGGCCGTCGCCGACGACGCCTGGCTGCACGCGATGCTCCAGGTCGAGGCCGCGCTCGCCCAGGTGCAGGCGGTCAGCGGCCTGATCGACCAGGCCGCCGCCGACGCCGTCGGGGCCGCCGCGCGGCCCGAGCGGTTCTCCGCGGCCGACCTCGGCGCCCGGGCGGCCGCGAGCGGCAACCCGGTCGTGCCCCTCGTGGAGGCGCTGCGGGCGGCCGTGCCGCCCGCCGCGGCGGCGGCCGTGCACCGGGGCGCCACCAGCCAGGACATCCTCGACACGGCCGGCATGCTGGTCGCGTCCCGGGCGGTGCGGGTGGTGCTGGCCGACCTCGCGGCCTGCGCCGACCGGGCCGCCCGGCTGGCCCGCGAGCACCGCGAGACCCCGATGATCGGCCGCACGCTGCTCCAGCAGGCGGTGCCCACCACGTTCGGCCTGAAGGCGGCCGGCTGGCTCGGCGGGCTCGACGCCGCCCGGCGCCGGCTGGAGCAGGTCCAGCGGGACCGGCTCGCGGTACAGTTCGGCGGCGCGGCCGGCACGCTCGAAGCGTTCGGTGCGGACGCCCCCGACATCCTGGAGGGCCTCGCGACGCTGCTGGGGCTGAACGAGCCGGCGGTACCGTGGCACACCGAGCGCACCCGCATCGCCGAGCTCGCGGGCGCGCTCGGCTCGGTCGCCGGCACCGTCGCGAAGGTCGCGCGGGATCTCACGCTGCTCGCCCAGAACGAGGTCGGCGAGGTCGCCGACGCGTCCCCCGGCGGCTCCTCGGCGATGGCCCACAAGCGCAACCCGGTCGCCGCGATCTGTGCCCTCGGCTGCGCCGGGTCCGCGCCCGGCCTGGTCGCCAACCTGCTGGCCGCGATGGCCCACGAGCACGAGCGGGCGGCGGGCGCCTGGCACGCCGAGTGGCGCCCGATGCGCGAGCTGCTCGTCGCGACCGGCTCCGCGGTGTCGTGGCTGCGCGCGGCGTTCGAACGGCTGCTCGTCCGCCCCGACGTGATGCGGGAGAATCTGGCCCGCAGCGGCCTCACCGGCGACCTGACCGCCGCGGGGCTACTCGTCGACCGGGCACTCCATGCCCACACTGCCTACGCGAAGGGATCATGATGAGCAACGCGGCGGAGCGTGGCGCGGCGGTGCGGCGGGAGGTCCTCGGGCCGGAGCGGGCCGACCGGCCGCCGGAGCCCTTCGCGGTGCCCTTCCGCGAGTGGGTCCTCGACGCGGCCTGGGGGCAGGTCTGGGACCGCCCCGGCCTCGACCGGCGCACCCGCAGCTGCGTCACGCTGGCCGTGCTGACCGCGCTGCGGTGCGACGACGAGCTGGAGATGCACGTCGAGGCGGCGCTGCGCAACGGTGTCACGCCCGACGAGATCGCCGAGGTGCTGCTGCACACGACCGTGTACGCTGGCGCGCCGGCCGGCAACGCGGCGTTCGCCATCGCGTCCCGGGTGTTATCGGCTCAGGAGGGGCGACCGGAATGACCGAGCCGCGCGGTCCCGACTTCGTGCAGTCGTTGGAGCGCGGGCTGGCCGTGATCCGGTGCTTCGACGCCGACCGCCCGGAGCTGACCCTGAGCGAGGTCGCCGCGCTCACCGGCGTCACGCGGGCGGCCGCGCGGCGGTTCCTGCTGACGCTGGCCGAGCTGGGGTACGTCCGCAGCGACGGCCGCCAGTTCTCGCTGACCCCGCGGGTGCTGGAGCTCGGCTACGCCTACCTGTCGGGCCTGTCCCTGCCGGCGGTGGCCGAGCCGCACCTGGAGGCGCTCGTCGCCGAGGTCAACGAGTCGTCGTCGATGTCGGTCCTGGACGGCGACGACGTGGTGTACATCGCCCGCGTCCCCACCTCCCGCATCATGACCGTGATGATCAGCGTGGGCACCCGCTTCCCGGCCTACGCGACGTCGATGGGCCGCGTCCTGCTGGCCGGGCTGCCGGAGGACGAGCTGGAGGCGTACCTCGCGAAGGTCCGCCTCGACCGCCTGACCACCCGCACCGTGCCCACCCCGGCCGCCCTGCTGTCGGAGATCAACCGGGTCCGCGCCCAGGGCTGGGCCCTGGTCGATCAGGAGCTGGAGGAGGGCTTACGGTCGGTGGCCGCCCCGATCCGCGACCGCACGGGCCGCACGGTCGCGGCCCTGAACATCTCGGCCGCCGCCTCCCGCACGTCGATCGACTCGATCCGCCGCACGCTGATCCCGCCCCTGGTCGCCACCGCCGCCCGCATCGAGGCCGACCTCCCCTCGCGGTTGAGCTCCGGTCGCCGCTGATCGACTCGGGTCCGGGCAAGGCACGACCGTCGCTCCCGCCAGACACCGCTCTTCTCGGCGCGACATCCGTCCCGCCGAGAAGACGCTGCCAGCGCCGTCGTCCCAAGAACCCGCGGCCGGGCCCCTTTCCCATGCGGCGGCGCCCGTCCCGGGCGGGGTCAGATGACGCGGGTCACGCCCTCCGCGGCCACGCGGGCGTCCAGGACAGCGCGGTCCAGGTTGGCGCAGACGACGACCGAGGCGCCGGCCTGCAGCGGGGTCAGCAGCCACTTCATCGGGTGCTCGTGCTCGGCGGCATCCACCAGCAGGCGGTCGCCGCGGTGCAGGTCCATCTCCTGGGCCAGGCCCTCGGCCACCCGGCCCCACTCGCCGTAGGTCGTGCCGTCGGTGCTCGCGGCGTCGGTCGGGCGGACCCGGCCCAGGTTGGGCAGCGCGGCCGAGTGGGCGCGCAGCGCCGGCTCCAGCGAGCGATAGCCCTCGGCCGCTCCCAGCACGAACCGGTGCGGAGCGTCCGGGATGTTCTCCAGCCACGACCCGGCGCGGCGCTGCTCCACGAACACCGCGTCGAAGCGGTCCGCGGGCGCCAGGCCGGCCGTGGCGTACAGCTGGAACGACACCTCGGCACCGAGCGACCAGGCGCCCAGCAGGGTCGCGGCGGTGAGCCAGTGCGGCGGGAGCAGGCTGGCCACGCGCGAGCCGGCGCCGATCCCGCACTCGTGCAGCAGCAGGCCGGCGGCGCGGGCCGACCACTCGCCGAGGGCCTGGGCCGACAGCTCGGTGCGTTCGCCGGTGGCGTCGTCGTAGAAGGTCAGCAGCGGCTGGTCGACCGTCGTGGGGAGCGCCATCACAGCATCATGACAGCCCGCAGGGCGGCATCCCGCAGCCGGTCACGCCGGCCGCCCGCGCCGTGCCGATGCGTCTCCGCACATCGGCACGGCGCCGGCGGTTCTGAGCGTCAGGTCGCCTCGATGGTGCCCGTGCCGACGAGGAGCAGGACGACGGTGCCGAGGATCACGCGGTACCAGATGAAGATGGTGTAGTTGTGCTTCGCGATGAACTTCAGCAGCCAGGCGACGGCGAGGTAGCCGACGATGCCGCTCACGACCGTCGCGGTGATGGTCGCGGCCCACCCGACGCCGGTGGAGATGTTGTCGTACTCGCTGGCGACCTGGAGCGCGGTGGCCGCCAGCAGGGCCGGGATGGACAGGAAGAACGACAGCCGGGTCACCGTCACGCGGTCGAAGTCGCGCAGCAGGCCGGCCGACATCGTGGCGCCGGACCGGGACACGCCGGGGATCAGGGCGAGCGCCTGCGCGCAGCCGATGATGAGCGTGTCCTTCCAGGTCACGTCCTCCTCGTGGCGCTGCTGGGTGGCGGCGCGGTCGGCGAACCACATCACGCCGGACCAGCCGATGAGCGCGAACCCGACGAACCACAGGCTGCGCAGCGTGGTCTCGACCTGGTCCTTGAACAGCAGGCCGATGACCGCGATCGGGATCGAGCCGATGATGACCATCCAGCCGAACCGGTAGTCGCGGTCCCGGCGCTGCTTCGAGAACAGGCCGCGCAGGAACGCGGGGACGATCCGGGCGATGTCGCGGCGCAGGTAGAACGTGGTCGCGAGGACGGCGCCGCTCTGGATGATCGCGGTGAACGCGGTCACGTCGGGGTCGTCGATGGAGTACCCGAGCAGCTTCTCCAGGATCGTCAGGTGGCCCGTGCTGGAGATCGGCAGGAACTCGGTGAGCCCCTCGACGGCGCCGAGGAGGATCGCCTCGAAGATGTTCACGCGAGCCGCCGCACGATCGCGTCGGCGAACCGGTCGTGCGCGCCGTCCGCGGTGCCGAGGAACAGCGACGGCTCGGTGAGCTCGACCTCGATGAGCACCGGGCCGTCCGCCGCCGGCAGCAGGTCCACCCGGACGTACAGCAGCTCGCCGGCCGGCACCGGCAGCGCCGCGAGGACCCGCTCGCCGAGCGCGAGCTCGTCCGCCGAGGGGGTCCGCGGCGTGATGTCCTCCTCCACGTACAGCCCGGTGACGCCCTCGTCGGGCCCGGTGAGCAGGGCGCCCTTGCGGATCGCGTGGCTGTACCGCCCGTCGATGTAGAGCAGCGCGGTCTCCCCCGCGGTGTCGACGGCGGCGAGGTAGGGCTGGATCATGACGGTCCGGCCGGCCCGCTGGAGCCGCTCCACGTGGGCCTCGGCCAGGCCGGCCTGGGTCGCCAGGTCGTAGCGGCCGGTGTCGACGCTGCCGGCACTGACGGCCGGCTTGACCACGATCTCGCCCTCGCCGGCGGGCTTCCACTCGTCGCCGGGCTCGACCCAGGTCGTCGGCACGATGGGCACGCCCTGGCCGGCGAGCTCGCGGAGGTACCGCTTGTCGGTGTTCCAGGCGATGACCGCGCCGGGGTTGGCCAGCCGCGGCACGGCGGTGGCCCAGGCGACGAACTCGTCGTGGCGCTTGGCGTAGTCCCACGTGCTGCGCACGACGGCCAGCCCGTAGGCGGACCAGTCGGTGTCGGCGTCCCACGCGACCGGTTCGGCGGTGACGCCGCGGGCGGCGAGGGCCGGGATCAGGGGCTGGTCGTCGGGGTCGAGGTCGGGCAGTTCCCCGCAGGTAACGAAAGCGACCCGGGCGGCGGCCCGGGTCGCAGAGGACTGGGAATGGTCGGCACTCACCGAGCGAGGATACGCACCCTAGCGGGAGAGGGTTCGCCGCCCCATGGAGCGCCAGAGGTCATTGCTCGGCCGCATCTGCTCGAGGAGCTCCCGCTCCCACGCGTTCTCGATCGTGACCCCGGCCTGTGCGCAGGCGGAACGCGCGATGTCCGTGCCCTCGGCGAACTGGTCGCCCCAGACTCCGTCTTCCCCGACGAGCACGATGCGGGCACCGCGCCGGCCGACGTACTCGATGACCGCCTTGGCCCCGCCGTGGTCCTCCGCGAAGGACTTGAGGCCGGAGATCAGGCTGCCCGGCACAGGCCGGTTCAGGGTCATCGTCGTATCGGAACCATCTGCCATGACGGCCACACTAGATGGGCCGAAGACCACCTGTCGGTGAACTGCGGGCAGGTTGTGATCGTGGTTACTGCGAGGTTTAGCCCGGCCCCTCGGCAATTTGCCCGGTCATGTACCGCCAAATCGGGATATTCAGGGCGGCGATTCTTCAGCGGAAACGAGATGTGCATCACGCCGCGACAACCGGAACGAATGTGCCAAAAAATTCGGGCGTTTCTAGCTTAAGTTTCGCTTAGGCGCGCATTTCTGCGGCCCTTACTACTGGATCAGCGCGTCGATCGCGATGCCGACGAACAGCAGCGTGAGGTACGTGACGGACCAGTGGAACAACCGCATCGGCTTGAGCGGCTCGCCCCGCCGGGCGCGGTTGTCGAGCTTGTGGGCCTCGATCAGCAGCAGCGCGCCGGTGACGACGGCCACGACACCGTAGAGCGGGGTCATCCCGAACGGCCAGAGCGCGACCGAGGCGAGCACGGTGAGCCAGCTGTAGACGACCGTCTCCAGGCCCACGCGGCGCATGCTCGCCACGACGGGCAGCATCGGGATGCCGGCCCGGGCGTAGTCGTCCTTGAACTTGATGGCGAGCGCGTAGAAGTGCGGCGGCTGCCAGAGGAACACGACCGCGAACAGCACCCAGGCCTGCCACGACAGGCCGCCGGTGACCGCGGCCCAGCCGATGAGCACCGGCGCGGCGCCGCAGGCACCGCCCCACACCGTGTTGGACGGCGTGGTCCGCTTGAGCCACAGCGTGTAGACGAGGTCGTAGTAGGCGATCGCGCCGACCGTCAGCAGCGTGGCGAGCGGGTTGGTGAAGACCGCCATGAGCACGGTCGACAGCGCGGCGAGCGTGAGCCCGAACACCAGGGCCGCCCGCGGCGACACGGTGTGCGTGGCCAGCGGGCGCCGCGACGTGCGCTTCATCACCTGGTCGATGTCGCGGTCGATGTAGCAGTTCAGCGCGTTGGCCGCGCCGGCCGCGAGCGTGCCGCCGACCAGGACGACCAGGACCAGCCACAGCGACGGCAGGCCGTGGTCGGCCAGGAACATCGCCGGGACGGTCGTGACGAGCAGCAGCTCGATGATGCGGGGCTTGGTCAGCGAGACGTAGGCCTTGACGACCGCGCCGAAACTCGCGCGCCGGACGGCCGCCTGCGCCTGCTGGGCCCTGGCCAGGGCACCGGCCGACGTGGGACGGACCGCCTCGGACGCGCTCTGGGGAACCGCTGCACGGTCGACGAGCTGCGTCACGCTGGATAGCCACCTTCCGGCGTCGGACCACGGAGTCTCCTGGCGAATCCGGGTCGAGATCGCCAGGCCCTCGCATCCTAGAACAGCAACTGCGCAGGCCAGACGCGGACCCCGGGTTCCGGGTGCACCACCGACCTCGGTGCGATTTCGCGCACAGCAGAACGGATCGACGTTTGGTCCGTCCCGAGCCGTCCGGCCACTCCGGCGACGTGTGGCCATCGACTACCGTTGCCGCAGGCAGTGTCGCCGATGTCCGAAACATGGTCGACTGCGCGTGCCGCCACCCGATCGTGGGTAGGGTCGACCTGATAGCCCTCCGAGGAAATACGCAACCTCGCCGTTCGACAGGAGCAGCACCGCCGTGAGCGTTGAAGAGGTCAAGGGTCCCGAGCTTTCCTGGTCCGAGGTCGACCGGCGGGCGGTCGACACGGTCCGGGTGCTCGCGATGGACGCCGTCGAGAAGTCGGGCAACGGCCACCCGGGCACAGCGATGAGCCTCGCCCCCGCCGCGTACCTGTTGTTCCAGAAGGTCATGCAGCACGACCCGACCGACCCCAACTGGATCGGCCGGGACCGGTTCGTCCTCTCCTGCGGACACTCCAGCCTGACGCTCTACATCCAGCTGTATCTCGCGGGCTACGGCCTGAGCCTCGACGACCTCAGGTCGCTGCGGCAGTGGGGCTCGCTCACGCCGGGCCACCCGGAGCACGGGCACACGGCCGGCGTCGAGACCACCACCGGCCCGCTCGGCCAGGGCATCGGCAACGCGGTCGGCATGGCGATGGCGGCCCGCCGCGAGCGCGGCCTGTTCGACCCGGAGCCGGCGGTCGGTGAGAGCATCTTCGACCACCACGTCTTCGTGCTGTGCTCCGACGGCGACATCGAAGAGGGCATCAGCCACGAGGTGAGCGCGCTCGCCGGCCACCAGCGGCTCGGCAACCTGGTCGTCATCTACGACGACAACGAGATCTCGATCGAGGACGACACCAAGGTCGCCAAGAGCGAGGACGTCGCCGCCCGCTACGCGGCCTACGGCTTCCACGTGCAGACCGTCGACTGGCGCAAGGGCCACGACGCCGGCGACGGCGTCTACGCCGAGGACGTCGAGGCGCTGCACGAGGCGATCCGCGCGGCGAAGGCGGAGACCTCCCGCCCGTCGTTCATCGCGCTGCGCACGATCATCGGCTGGCCGGCCCCCAAGAAGCAGAACACGGGCAAGATCCACGGCTCGGCGCTCGGCGCCGACGAGGTCGCCGCGACCAAGCAGGTGCTGGGCTTCGACCCGGCACTGTCGTTCGAGGTGACCGACGAGGTCCTGGCCCACACCCGCGGCGTCATCGAGCGCGGCCGCAGCCACCACGCCCAGTGGGACAAGCGGTTCGCCGAGTGGCGCGAGGCCAACGGCGAGCGGGCCGCCCTGCTCGACCGGCTCTACTCCGGCGCGCTGCCCGACGGCTGGGAGAAGGCGCTGCCCGAGTTCGAGGCCAGCGCGAAGGGCGTCGCGACCCGCAAGGCGTCCGGCGACACCCTGGGCGCGCTCGCGCCGGTGCTGCCCGAGCTGTGGGGCGGCTCGGCCGACCTGGCCGAGAGCAACAACACGACGATGGAGGGCGAGCCCTCGTTCCTGCCGTCGGAGTTCGCGACGAAGGTGTTCCCCGGCCATGAGTACGGTCGGACGCTGCACTTCGGCATCCGCGAGCACGGCATGGGCGCCATCCTCAACGGCATCAAACTGCACGGCCCGACCCGCCCCTACGGCGGCACGTTCCTGGTCTTCTCCGACTACATGCGCCCGGCGGTGCGGCTCGCCGCGCTGATGAAGCTGCCGGTCATCTACGTCTGGACGCACGACTCGATCGGCCTCGGCGAGGACGGCCCGACCCACCAGCCGATCGAGCACCTATCGGCGCTGCGCGCGATCCCCGGCCTCGCCGTGGTCCGCCCGGGCGACGCCAACGAGACCGCGCAGGCCTGGAAGGCCGCGCTGGAGCGCCGCGACCAGCCGGTCGCGCTGGCCCTCACCCGGCAGAACCTGCCGGTCCTCGACCGCACCGAGTACGCGCCGGCCGA
Source organism: Dactylosporangium sp. NPDC005572 (assembly GCF_040605515.1). Taxonomy (NCBI): domain Bacteria; kingdom Bacillati; phylum Actinomycetota; class Actinomycetes; order Micromonosporales; family Micromonosporaceae; genus Dactylosporangium; species Dactylosporangium sp. NPDC005572. The sequence goes on from NZ_JBEXCY010000007.1 coordinate 103,640, forward strand.
CAACGTCGCCAAGGGCGGCTACGTGCTGAAGGACGCGTCCAACGGCCAGCCGCAGGTCATCATCGTGGCCACCGGCTCCGAGGTGCAGCTCGCCGTCGAGGCGCAGAAGCGGCTGGAGGAGGCGGGCACCCCGACGCGGGTGGTCTCGATGCCGTGCCAGGAGTGGTTCCAGGAGCAGGACCTGGCGTACCGGCAGCAGGTCTTCCCCACCGGCGTGAAGGCGCGCGTCAGCGTCGAGGCCGGAATCGCGATGTCGTGGCAGGGCCTGCTCGGCGACTGCGGCGTGGCGGTCAGCATCGAGCACTACGGCGCCAGCGCGCCGTACACGGTGCTGTTCGAGCAGTTCGGGTTCACGGTCGACAAGGTGGTCGCGGCGGCGCACGCTTCGCTCGCCAAGGTCGGCGAGATCACCGGCAGCACCACCGGCAACTAGTACTCAAGGAGACAGCGATGACTTCCGATCGGCTGGCCGAGCTCGCCGCCGCGGGCGTGGCGATCTGGCTCGACGACCTGTCCCGCCAGCGGCTGACCAGTGGCGGCCTCGACAAGCTGCGCCGTGAGCAGCACGTCGTGGGCGTCACCAGCAACCCGACCATCTTCGCCAAGGCCCTGTCGCAGGCCGAGGACTACGCGGACGCCGTCAAGGACCTCGCGCTGCGCAAGTGCGCGGTGAGTGAGGCGTCCCGCGCGCTCATGACCGCCGACGTCCGCTGGGCCTGCGACGTCATGCGCCCGGCCTACGACGCCAGCAACGCGCAGGACGGCCGGGTCTCCATCGAGGTCGACCCGACCCTCGCCAACGACACCGAGCGCACCATCGCCGAGGCGAAGGCGCTGTGGTGGCTGGTCGACCGCGAGAACCTGTTCATCAAGATCCCGGCGACCAAGGAGGGCCTGCCGGCGATCACCGCCACGCTCGCCGAGGGCATCAGCGTCAACGTCACGCTGATCTTCTCGCTGGAGCGGTACGAGGCGGTCATCAACGCCTTCTTCGCGGGCCTGGAGCAGGCCAGGGCCAACGGCCACGACCTGTCGAAGATGGCCTCGGTGGCGTCGTTCTTCGTGTCGCGCGTCGACACCGAGTACGACAAGCGCCTCGAGAAGCTCGGCAGCGACGAGGCGAAGGCCCTGCTGGGCAAGGCCGCCGTCGCCAACGCCCGCCTGGCGTACAAGCTCTACGAGGGCCTGTTCGGAAGCGAGCGCTGGCAGGCGCTGGCCGACGCGGGCGCCCGCCCGCAGCGGCCGCTGTGGGCGTCGACCTCGACCAAGAACCCGGAGTACCGCGACGTCATCTACGTCGAGGAGCTCGTGGCGCCCGGCACGGTCAACACCATGCCGGAGTCGGTCGTCCACGCCTTCGCCGACCACGGCGAGGTGCGCCTGGACGCGATCACCGCGAACTACGACGACGCCCAGCGGGTCATGGACGGGCTCGCGGCGCTCGGCATCAGCTACGACGACGTCGTCGAGGTGCTGGAGCGCGAGGGCGTCGAGAAGTTCACGGCCAGCGGTAGCGAGATGATCGAGACGGTCCGGGTGGCCCTCGAAGCGGCTGCGAAGTGACCCTGCACCGCTGACAATGAAGCTGACTTCGGTCGGGGCCTGTCGGCTTCGGACCCGGTCCAGCTGGTAACCAAAGGGGAACGGGTGTCTGATCTACTCGACGACGTGGTCGCCGCGGCCGGGCTGACGGTCTTCGGCACCGCGTCCGTCCCGGGCTCGATCGACGCCCGTTCCCTTGCGGAGCCGCCTCCCGCGGGCCCGCCGGTGCCGGCGGACCTCCTGCCGCGCATCGCCGAGCTGCGGACCGAGCTGCGCTCGCGCGGCCTCGACCACGTGGTGCTGTGCGGCACGGGCCCCGCGGTGCTGGCCGCCGCGGCGATCGCCCGCACGCTCGGCGTCGACCTCACGGTCCTCGACGCCACCGATCCACATCAGGTCCGGGCGGCGCTCGGCGACCGCCTCGGGCGGACCGTGGTCGTCCTGGCCTCACCGGAGACCGACAGCCACCGCCGGGCCTATCAGCAGGCCTTCGAAGACGCCGGTCACGAGGATGTGGGCCGGCGTTTCGTCATCGTGACCTCCCCCGGCTCGCCGCCGGCCACGCTGGCCGCGGAGACCGGTGCGCACCTCTTCCTGGCCGAGCCCACGTCCTCGGCCTTCTCCGCCTACGGGCTGGTCCCCGCCGGTCTGGCCGGCGCCGACGTGGCGGCCCTGCTCGACGAGGCCGCTCCCCGGCCGGTCGCGCACGTGGCCGCGGGCTTCGCGCTGACGCCCCCGCCGCCGTCCGCCGGTCTCGAGGCCGCCGAGGACCCCGGCGTCGCGCTGGGGGCTGCGATCGCCGCCGGCGCCCGCGCCGGGCGCGACAAGCTCGCCCTCGCCTCCGACGGCACCGGCCTCGACGGGCTCGCTGACTGGATCGCGCACCTCGCCGCCGCCCGGACGACCGTCGTGCCGGTCGTGCTGGAAAACCCGTCCGCCTGGGGCCACGAGGGCCCCGACGTGCTCAGCGTGACGCTCGGCGGTGCCGTCGGCACGGGCCTGATGCCCGGCGGCGGCATCGTCCCCGACCTCGCCGTCAACGGCCCGCTCGGCGCCCAGTTCGCGGTGTGGGAGCGCGCGGTGGCGGTCGCCGCCGGCTTCCTCGGCACCGGCCGGCCGCTGCCGGTGGAGGACGTCGTTCCCGGCACCGACCGGCCCGCGTTCGTCGACGGCGCCGTCGAGGTCTACGGCGACGTCTCCGCGACGACCCTCATCGGGGCCGTCGACGAGTTCGCCCGCGGCATCGGCCCGGGCGGCCACCTGGCCGTGACGGCCTTCCTCGACCGGACCGGCGACGCGGCCGCCGCCGGTGTCCGCGACGCGCTCGGCGCCCGCGTGCCCCGGGTGGTGACGTTCGCCTGGGGCCGGCTGCCGCAGGCGAATCCGGCCGCCGGCTCGTTCCTCCAGCTCACCGGCGCGGTGACCGACGACCTGCCGGTCCCCGGCCGCGAGCAGACCTTCGGCGAGCTCCAGGCCGCGCAGGCCGCGGGCGAGCGCCGGGCGCTGCTCGGCCTCGGCCGCCCGGTGCTGCGCCTGCATCTGACCGACCGGGCAACCGGTGTCGAACAACTGTTGGCCGCCCTCGGAGGGTGAGACTGATGACGAATCCGCTGCGGGACCCCCAGGACCGGCGGCTGCCTCGGATTCCCGAGCCGTGCGCGCTGGTCATCTTCGGTGTGACCGGCGACCTGGCGCGCAAGAAGCTCATCCCGGCCGTCTACGACCTCGCCAACCGCGGTCTGCTGCCACCGAGCTTCGCCGTGCTGGGCTTCGCCCGCCGCGACTGGGGCGACGGCGACTTCGAGGAGCTCGCCCGCAAGGCGGCGATGGCCGGCGCCCGCACCACGTGGCGCGAGGAGGTCTGGTCGCGCCTCGCCGGCAACATCCACTTCGTGCAGGGCTCGTTCGAGGACGACACGGCCTTCGACCACCTGGCCCAGACCCTCGACGACCTCCGTGACCAGGCCGGCATCCCCGGCAACGCCGCGTTCTACCTCTCGATCCCGCCGTCGGCCTTCCCGATCGTGCTCAAGCAGCTCGAGCGCACCGGCATGTCGGACAACGCGAAGTCCGGCGGCTGGCGCCGGGTGGTGGTGGAGAAGCCGTTCGGCTACGACCTGGCCTCCGCCCGCCAGCTCAACGACCTGGTCGACGACGCGTTCACCGCGCAGGACGTGTTCCGCATCGACCACTACCTCGGCAAGGAGACGGTCCAGAACATCCTGGCCCTGCGGTTCGCCAACAACCTCTTCGAGCCGGTCTGGAACTCCAACTACGTCGACTCGGTGCAGATCACGATGGCCGAGGACGTCGGCATCGGCACCCGCGCCGGGTTCTACGACACCGTGGGCACGGCCCGCGACGTCCTCCAGAACCACCTGCTGCAGCTGCTGGCCCTCGTCGCGATGGAGGAGCCGACGGCGTTCGACGCCAACGCGATCCGCATCGAGAAGCTGAAGGTCCTCAACGCCATCGCGGCGCCGACGGACGTCTTCACGCACACGGTCCGGGGTCAGTACCTCACCGGCTGGGTAGCCGGCGAGCGCGTCCCCGGCTACCTGGAGGAGAAGGACGTCCCGCAGGACTCGAAGACCGAGACCTACGTCGCGGTCCGGCTGGGCATCCAGAACCGGCGCTGGGCCGGCGTCCCCTTCTACATCCGGGCCGGCAAGCGGCTCCCCCGGCGGGTCACCGAGCTCGCCGTGTCGTTCAAGAAGGCGCCGCACCTGCCGTTCCAGCCGGCCGACGTGGAGATGCTCGGCCACAACCAGCTGGTCATCCGGGTCCAGCCGGACGAGGGCGTGATGCTCAAGTTCGGCTCCAAGGTGCCCGGCACGACGATGGAGGTCCGCGACATCGCGATGGACTTCCAGTACGGCGAGGCGTTCACCGACGCCAGCCCCGAGGCCTACGAGCGGCTCATCCTCGACGTGCTCGTGGGCGACAAGACGCTGTTCCCGGACTCGGCCGAGGTCGAGGCAAGCTGGAACGTGGTCGACCCGCTGGAGGCGGCCTGGGCGGGTTCGACGCCCGAGCCGTATCGCGCGGGCGAGTGGGGTCCGCGGGCCGCGGACGAGATGCTGGCCCGCGAGGGCCGCGCCTGGCGCCGGGCATAAGAGGGGTTGCGAGACTCATGATCGGACTTTGGGACACCACCGGTATCGAGGTCGTCAAGGCGCTGGCCAACGAGCGGCGCAGCGCCGGCGGGCTGACCAGCGGCCTCGCGCTGACGCTGATCGCGGTCGTCGACGAGCGCCAGGTGCGCGAGGCCGAGGCCGCGGCGACCATCGCCGCCGCCCAGCACCCGTGCCGGCTGCTCATCATCGTGCGGGCCGACGTCACCCAGCAGCGCTCCCGGCTCGACGCCGAGATCGTCGTCGGCGGCCGCCTCGGCCCGTGCGAGGCGGTCGTGATGCGCATGCAGGGCCGGCTGGCGCTGCACGCCGAGTCGGTCGTCATGCCGCTGCTCGCCCCGGACGTGCCGGTGGTGACCTGGTGGCAGTGCACGCCCCCGGAGCGGATCGCCTACGACCCGCTCGGCGTGGTCGCCGACCGGCGCATCACCGACAGCGCGCAGGCCGCCGACCCGGTCGAGGCGCTGCGCATCCGCGCCGACGACTACGTGCCCGGCGACACCGACCTGGCCTGGTCGCGGATCACCCCGTGGCGCACCCTCCTGGCCGGCGCGTTCGACGCCAACCGGGTAGGGGTGCGGGCGGTGAACATCGTCGCGCCCGACAAGGACCCCACGGCCCCGCTGCTCGGCGGCTGGCTGGAGGCCCGCCTCGGCGTGCACCCGACCCGGTCCAGGGGCACCGGCAAGATCATGGAGGCGGTCGAGCTCCAGCTGGAGGACGACACCACCATGCGCCTCGTCCGCGACCTCAACGCGGGCGTCGCCACGCTCCAGCACACCGGCCAGCCCGACCGCATCCTGCCGCTGAGCCGCCGGCCGCTCGGCGAGGAGCTCGCCGAGGAGCTGCGCCGCCTCGACCCCGACCAGCCCTACGCGGCCGCCCTCGCCGCCGCGACCGGCAAGCGCCGCCTCGACGAGCGGCTCGCGCCCCGCGTGCACATCTGGAAGGACCCGGCGCTCGCCGAGCGCCCGGAGGCCGCACCGCCCGCACCCAGCCTGCAGGAGACGCTGTCTTCATGACCCAGTCGAAGGTCGTCGTCCACACCGAGCCGAAGCTCCTCGCCGAGGCGGCCGCCGCGCGCCTGATCGTGCGGCTGACCGACGCGCAGGCCGAGCGCGGCGAGGCCACGGTGGTCCTCACGGGCGGCCGCATCGCCGCCCAGATCTACGAGGCGATCCGCGAGTCCCCGGCCCGCGACGCGGTGGACTGGTCGCGGGTGAACCTCTGGTGGGGCGACGAGCGGTTCCTGCCCGCCGGCGACCCGGAGCGCAACGAGACCCAGGCCCGCGCGGCCTTCCTCGACGCCCTCCCGCTGACCCCGTCGCGCATCCACCCGCTCCCGCCCTCCGACGGCCCGGACGCCGACGACGCCGAGGCCGCCGCGGCCCGCGCCGCCGCCGAGCTGGCCGCCGCGGCCCGCCCCGGCCACGCGGAGCTCCCCCACTTCGACGTGGTACTGCTGGGCGTCGGCGAGGACGGCCACGTAGCCTCGGTGTTCCCGGAGCACCCGGTGACGTTCGAAACCCGCCCGGTGTCGGCGGTCCGAGGCAGCCCCAAGCCCCCGCCGGTGCGCATCACGCTGACCCTGCCGGCCATCAACACCGCCGACGAGGTATGGCTGATCGCCTCAGGCACAGGCAAGGCCCGCGCGGTAGGCCTGGCGCTGGCGGAGGCGGGCCCACGCCAGATCCCAGCCGCGGGCGTCCACGGCCGCGAGCTGACGCTGTGGCTACTGGACTCGGCGGCCGCCCACGACCTGCCCCCAAAGTTCCGCAGCCTGGTCTGACCCCGGAGCGCCACTGAAGGCCGGCCGCCCCACCGCAGCCGGCCTACCCTTGCGCATTCACCACACCCACCGCAGCCCGCCCACCGCAGCCCGCCCGCCACAGTCCGCCCGCTGCCAGCCCGCAACTCCGGCCGCGGCGCCCGCCCACGCCGTTTCGGGCGGTCGACCGACCGAGCTTTCGCCGCAGGTTCGGTCAGTCGACCGACCGAACCCTCCAAACGCCCAGCTCGGTCGGTCGACTGACCGAGTTCTCGCCGCAGGTTCGGTCGATCGACCGACCGAACTCTCGCCCTAAGTTTGGTCGGTCGACCGACCGACGCAGCGGGCGAAAGCGGAGCCGACAGGGCGGAAAGCGAGCGGGTCGCGGTCGATCGAGCGGGACCCCGCGGCGACCATGATCAAGGGAAACTTCCGGTCGCTATGACAGCCAGATTCTTCCCTTGATCATGGACGATCGAGCCGTGATCGCCGATTCCGCGCGGACGATTGAAGACGCGCCTCGCCCAGTTGGCCACTGTCGTGACAAAACGGGTAAAACGCCACGACCGAAGGGTGCAAAACACCGCAGCGCGACCCGAAAGCGGTCCGTCGCGGAGTCAGGTGTCAGGAGCGGCGTTGGCGGAGGCGGGCCAAGGCCTCCTGGAGGATGGCCTCGCCGTCGGCGTCGGTGCGCCGCTCCTTCACGTACGCCAAATGGGTCTTGTACGGCTCGGCCCGCGGCCGCTCCGGCGGCGCCTGCTCGTCCTGCCCCGCCGGGAGCCCACAGCGCGGGCAGTCCCAGGTCGTGGGGGGCGTGATCTCGGCGGCGAAGGCCGGCTCGGTCATGTGGCCGTTGGCGCACCAATAGGTGACGCTGCGGCGAGGGGCCTGCTCGCCGCGCTCGGCCCAGCGCATAGGGCCGGAGCCGACTCGGGTTCCGCGGATGGCGTTGCCAGCTGCCACGGCTGCTCGCTCCTGTTCGTCGGGGGGTGCGACGTCGTGCGGAGTGCAGGAGTGTGGGCGAAAAACACCTGCGCGCGGCTCCGGAACGGAACCGCGCGCATGAGTGTAAATCGTCGGCGCTGCTCAGGCACCACCGTTCTCGACAATTTTCAGCCAAAGCCCAAGTCCAACAATGCACGCGAACCAGACGATGCCGACGAGGATCGTGTAACGGTCCAGGTTCTTCTCGGCGACCGAGGAGCCGGCGAGGCTCGACGAGACGCCGCCGCCGAACATGCTCGACAGGCCGCCGCCCTTGCCGCGGTGCAGGAGCACGAGCATGGTGAGCAGTCCACTCGTGATGATCAGCAGCACGATGAGGGTGTAGGCGAACGCCGTCATGGCGCGGTCGTCCTCTCGGTGGGCGGATGGGTCAGGCTGGGCAAGCTTACTAGGCGAGGCCGAGCGCGCACAGATCGGGCTGCCCGAACTGCGGGTGGATGAACCCGCCCCGGATGTTGCTGCCCGCCATGCGAAGAGCCTTCATGTAAATGATCGGGATGGACACCGCCTGCTGCTGGATCTTCTCGTCCAGCTCGCCCCACAGCCGGTACTGCCGCTCCGGTACCGACTCCTCCAAGGCCGCGGTGATCGCGTCATTGATGGCGGGGTCGTTCAGGAGCGCGTAGTTCTGGTTGTTCGTGGCGTTCGACTTGGTCGGGATCAAGCGGCCGTCGAACAGCGGCGGGATGACCGCGGAGCCGTTCGCCCAGTCGGGGATCCAGCCGGCCCAGAGCAGGTCGTTCTGGTTGGCCGGGTTGCCGATGACGTCGAAGTACGTCTCCGGGTCGATCCCGTTGATCTTCAGCTGGATGCCGATCTGCTGGTACGTCTCCACCATCGTCGCGGCGAGGCGGCGGATGTCCTTCTGCTCCGGGATCGACAACGTCAGCGTGGTCGCGCACGGCTTGCCGGCGTTGCGCTGGTCCTCCATGAGCTTGATGGCCACGTCCGGCTTGCCCTCGACGTTGTTGGTGCTGTCGTAGAGGTCGAAGTCCTTGTGGGCCTTGAGCTGCGGCGCGATGATCGTGTTCGCGTAGTCGCCGAACACCGACCCGCCGGCAGCCGCGCGGAACTTGCGCTTGTTGAAGGCGTAGACGAGGGCCCGGCGGCAGTCGAGGTTGGGGATCCGCTTCGAGTTGATCGCGAGGTACCGGATGCCGCCGTAGCTGCCCTGGACCGCCCGCGCCGACAGCGCCGGGTCGTTGACCACCTGCTGCACGAAGTTGGGCGCGACGTTCTTGTCCAGGTCGATCGTGTCGGCGAAGTCGCCCTCACTCTGGATCAGGTTCGAGGTGACGGTCGGCAGGTCGCCGTTGGCGTCGATCACGATCTTGTCCGGGTACGCCTTGCGGACGCTGTCCGTCTTGCGGTCCCAGTAGGAGTTGCGGACGTACACGAGCTGCTGGTCGGTGACCTCCTGCAGCTTGTACGGCCCGTTGGAATAGGGCTTCTTGTCGTACTGGTCCTTGGTGTCCTGCTTGGCCGGGACCGGCGCGAAAACCGACATGGCGACGGTGTAGCCGAAGTCCCCGACCGGCTGCGCCAGCGTGAACTTGATGTTCCGCTGGTCGACGCACTGGACCGAGGTGAGCCCCTTGCCGCCGTTGTTGCCGCCGACGAACGGGCCGGTGTAGGTCTCGGTGCCGGCGAGGTACGTCTTCGCGTAGGGCTGGGCGACCGAGAAGAGGCTGGAGAAGCTGCGCTCCACGCCGTACTTGACGTCGGCGCAGGTGACGGGCGTGCCGTCCTCCCAGCGGACGTCGTCCTTGAGCTGGAAGTCCCAGACGCGGTTGCCCTCGCTGGGCCGGCCGGCGTCGGTGGCCAGGTCGCCGACGATCTCGCTGGAGGCCGCACCCGGCTCCGACCTGAAGGTCGTAAGGGTCCGCGTGGTGAGTCGGCTGACGTTGGCCTCGGTCGCCGTCGCGATGCGCTGCGGGTCGAGGTGCGCCGGTTTGGCGCTGACGATGACGTGTAGGGTCCCGCCCGTCCGGGGCGGCTGGGGCTGGTTCTTCGCATCCGCGTCGCTGCACCCGGCGGTCGCCAGCAGCGTCAGACCGATCGAACCCGCCACGATGGCACGACGGCGCGTTCCGAACAACATGCTTGTCCTTACGTCACCCGCTCGTGGCGGGACCAGGCCACTTTAGGCGGCATTCAGCCGCCGCGGAACCTGGGGTGGCCCGAACGACAAACGTCGCGCGGCCCGTGAGGACCGCGCGACGTTGGGTGACGCGAGTGCTAGCTGGACCGGGTTCAGAGCCGATAGGCCCCAACCAGAATCAGCTACTTGCCGAGGCGACAGATGCGGACGAAACCCTCCGCGTCGATGCTGGCGCCACCGACGAGCGCGCCGTCGATGTCAGGCTGCTCGATGATCGAAGCGACGTTGTCGTGCTTCACCGAGCCGCCGTAGAGGATGCGGATCCGGTCGGCGGTGCCGCCGGAGTACTTCTCGGCCAGCCGGGTGCGGATCGCGCCGATGACCTCCTGCGCGTCCTGCGGCGTCGCCACCTTGCCGGTGCCGATCGCCCAGACCGGCTCGTAGGCGATGACGATCTTCTCGACCTCGTCGGCCTTGACCTTCTCCAGGCCGGCGTCGAGCTGCGCGAGCGTGTAGCCCACGTGCTCGCCGGCCTCCCGCACCTCGAGCCCCTCACCGATGCACAGGATCGGCGCGAGACCGTTGGCCAGGGCGGTCTTGACCTTCGCGTTGACGAGCGCGTCGTCCTCGTTGTGGTACTGCCGGCGCTCCGAGTGCCCGACCACCACGTACTGGCAGCCGAGCTTGGCCAGCATCGCACCCGAGATCTCGCCCGTGTAGGCGCCGGCCTTGTTGTGCTGCGACAGGTCCTGCGCACCGTAGCCGATGAGCAGCTTGTCGCCGTCGACCAGCGTCTGGACGCTGCGGATGTCGACGAACGGCGGCAGCACGACCACCTCGACGTCGTTGAGCTGCTTCTCCGTGAGGCTGAAGGCCAGCTTCTGGACCAGCGCGATGGCCTCGAGGTGGTTGAGGTTCATCTTCCAGTTGCCGGCCATGAGCGGCCGGCGGCCCGTCTGGGGGGTGGTCATCGCTCAGGCCTCCAGCGCCGTGATGCCCGGGAGCTGCTTGCCTTCGAGGTACTCCAAGGAGGCACCACCACCGGTCGAGATGTGGCTGAACCCGTCCTCGGGAATGCCGAGGGCGCGCACGGCCGCGGCCGAGTCGCCGCCGCCGACGACGGTGAAGCCGTCGACCTTGGTGATCGCCTCGGCGACGCCCCGGGTGCCGGCCGCGAACGGCGCGAGCTCGAAGACGCCCATCGGGCCGTTCCAGAACACCGTCTTCGCCGGCTCGAGGGCGGCCGCGAACGCGGACACCGAATCGGGGCCGATGTCGAGGCCGAGGTCCTCGGCGCCGATCTCGGCGGCGGAGACCGTCTTGACCGTCGCGTCGGCGGCGAACTTGTCGCCGGTGACGACGTCGGACGGCAGGACGATCTTGTCGCCGCCCCGCTGGAGCAGGTCCCTGCAGGTGTCGACCATCTCCTCCTGAAGGAGGCTCTTGCCGACCTCGTGGCCCTGCGCCTTGAGGAACGTGAAGCACATGCCGCCGCCGATGAGCAGCTTGTCGACCTTCGGCAGCAGCGCCTCGATGACGGCCAGCTTGTCCGACACCTTCGACCCGCCGAGCACGACCACGTAGGGCCGCTCGGCCGCGCCGGTCAGCTTCGACAGCACGTCGAGCTCGCGCTCGACGAGCCCGCCGGCGTAGTGCGGCAGCAGCCCGGCCACGTCGTAGACGCTCGCGTGCTTGCGGTGCACCGCGCCGAACGCGTCGTCGACGTAGACGTCGGCGAATGCGGCCAGCTGGGCCGCGAACGCGCCCCGCTCGGCCTCGTCCTTGCTGGTCTCGCCCTTGTTGAAGCGCAGGTTCTCCAGCAGCGCCACGTCGCCGTCGCCGAGGCCGGCGACCGCCGCCTGCGCGGACTCCCCGACGGTGTCGGCCGCGAAGGCGACGGAGGTGCCGAGCAGCTCTTCGAGCCGCTTCGCCACGGGACTCAAGGTGTACTTCGGGTCAGGCTCGCCCTTGGGCCGACCCAGGTGCGACACGACCGTGACCCGGGCCCCGCCCGCACGCAGCTCGTTCAGCGTCGGGAGCACCGCGCGGATGCGCCCGTCGTCGGTGATCTTCTCCCCGTCGAGCGGGACGTTCAGGTCGGCGCGCAGCAGCACGCGCCGACCCGCGACGCCCTCGCTCAAGAGGTCGTCGAGCGTCTTCACAGGCCGGTGCCGACCAGGGTGACGAGGTCGACGAGGCGGTTCGAGTAGCCCCACTCGTTGTCGTACCAGCCGACGACCTTGGCCTGCTTGCCGATGACCTTGGTGAGGCCGGCGTCGAAGATGCAGGAGGCCGGGTCGGTCACGATGTCGGTCGAGACGATCGGGTCCTCGGTGTAGGTGAGGATGCCCTTGAGTGGGCCCTCGGCGGCGGCCTTGACGGCGGCGTTGATCTCGTCGACCGACGCCTCGCGGGCCAGGTTGACCGTGAGGTCGGTGGCCGAGCCGGTCGGGATCGGCACGCGCATCGCGAAGCCGTCGAGCTTGCCCTTGAGCTCCGGCAGCACCAGGCCGATCGCCTTGGCGGCACCGGTCGAGGTCGGGACCACGTTCAGGGCCGCGGCGCGGGCGCGACGCAGGTCCTTGTGCGGGCCATCCTGCAGGTTCTGGTCCTGCGTGTACGCGTGGATGGTGGTCATCAGGCCCTGCTCGATGCCGAACGTGTCGTTGATGACCTTCGCCATCGGCGCGAGGCAGTTGGTGGTGCACGAAGCGTTCGAGATGATCGTGTGCTTCGCCGCGTCGTACTTGTCCTCGTTGACGCCCAGGACGATGGTGATGTCCTCGTTCTTGGCGGGCGCCGAGATGATGACCTTCTTCGCGCCCGACTCCACGTGGACCTTGGCCTTCTCGGCGTCGGTGAAGATGCCGGTCGACTCGATCACGACGTCGGCACCCAGGTCGCCCCACGGCAGCTTCGACGGGTCACGCTCGGCCAGCGCCTTGAAGGTCTTGCCGTTGACCGTGATCTCGTCGGAGGTCGCCTTCACCTCGTAGGGCAGGCGGCCCAGGATGCTGTCGTACTTCAGCAGGTGCGCCAGCGTCGCGTTGTCGGTGAGGTCGTTCACGCCGACAACCTCGATGTCGGCGCCCTTGGCCAGCGCCGCACGGAAGAAGTTGCGGCCGATCCGGCCGAAGCCGTTGATGCCAACCCGGATGGTCACTTCGACACATCTCCTCGCCTTGTCGCGCCCGGTTTCCTTGCCGATGCCGGGCGCCAGATGAGTGTTAATGGCTCGCCCACCCTGGTCCCGCCGGTCCGGGCCCGCAGTGACACAGGAGCCCGGCCGCGTGTCGCGGCGGCGATCGAACAGCGAGGAGCGACCCGAGTCGGCCTCATCGCCGAACACGGAAAACCCTATCGTCTCGAACCGGTCACGATCCCACGGGGGTGTCCGAGGCCACGTTCCCGATTCGTTTCACCCTGCAAATCACCCCGGGAACCACCCGGGAAGTAGCGCCACGGATCACCCCGCGGATCACCCCACCAGCATCTCCGGGGTGACCGCGGACTCGGTGTCCGGAATGCCCAGATCGCGGGCCCGCTTGTCGGCCAGCGCCAGCAGCCGCCGGATCCGGCCGGCGATGGCGTCCTTGGTCAGCGGCGGGTCGGCCAGCGCGCCCAGCTCCTCCAGCGAGGCCTGCCGGTGCTCCAGCCGCAGCGTGCCCGCGCTGAACAGGTGCTCGGGAGCCGTGTCGGCCAGGATCTCCATCGCGCGGGCGACCCGCGCGGCGGCCGCGACCGCGGCCCGGGCCGAGCGGCGCAGGTTGGCGTCGTCGAAGTTGGCCAGTCGGTTGGCGGTGGCCCGGACCTCGCGCCGCACCCGGCGCTCCTCCCAGGTCAGCACGCTCTGGTGGGCCCCGATGCGGGTCAGCAGCGCCGCGATCGCGTCGCCGTCCTTGACCACGACCCGGTCGACGCCGCGCACCTCACGGGCCTTGGCGGTGACGCCGATCCGCCGGGCCGCGCCGACCAGCGCCAGCGCCGCCTCGGGCCCGGGGCAGGTGATCTCCAGCGCGCAGCTGCGGCCGGGCTCGGTGAGCGAGCCGTGGGCGAGGAACGCGCCCCGCCAGGCGGCGACGGCGCAGCACATGTTGGCCGAGACCACGTGCGGCGGGAGCCCGCGCACCGGACGCCCCCGGACGTCGAGCAGGCCGGTCTGCCGGGCGAGCGCCTCGCCGTCCTTGACCACCCGCACGATGAAGTGGCTGGCCTTGCGGAGGCCGCCGGAGGCGAGGACATGGATCTCGCTCTGGTACCCGTACACCTCCGACACCTCGCGCCGCAGCCGGCGGGCGGCGGCGTTGGTGTCCAGCTCGGCCTCGACGACCACGCGGCCGGAGACGATGTGCAGTCCGCCGGCGAAGCGCAGCAGCGCGGCCATCTCGGCCCGCCGGCAGCAGGGTTTCGCCACGTCAACTCGGCTCAGCTCGTCCTTGACCGCAGCGGTCATCGCCATTCTGTCGTCACCTCGCGGATTTCGAGTTCCCTACGGATCAGCGGCTCCAGAGCTGCCGCGAGTGCCAGCGGATCGTGCCGAGGGGACCCGTCGACGACGGCCACCGGCGCCAGCACCAGACGTGCACCAAGCGATTCTGCCGCACGATGGACCGGTTCGGGGTCGCCTACGGCTTTCCCGTCAGCAAGAACTACATCGACCTGTAACCCAGGTAGGTAACGATCCAGTGCGGCCAGGTGTTCCGGCAGCGTCAATCCCGCAGTTTCGCTGTCCGCGGCGAGGTTCAATGTGACCAGCCGTTTCGCGGCACTGGTCCGGATCGCGTCGGCGAGCCCGGGCACCAGCAGATGCGGGATCACGCTGGTGAACCAGGACCCCGGCCCGAACAGCAGCCAGTCCGCGCGCTCCGTCGCAAGGACCGCCTCCGCGCACGCCGCCGGCGCGGCGGGCGTCAACCGCACCCGGTCGATGGTCTTCGCGGTGACGGCCACCTCGTGCTGACCCCGGACGGTGACGACCTCGCCACCGTCGGACAGGTCGGCCTCGATGTGCAGCGGCTGCCGGGACATCGGCAGTACCCGCCCGCCGCACCGCAGCATCGCGGCCGCCTGGTCGAGCGCCGCGACCGGGTCGCCGGCCAGCTCCATGAGCGCGCACAGGACGAGGTTGCCGACCGGGTGCCCGGCGATGTCGTCGGCGCCGTCGAACCGGTGCTGGAACAGCTCGGCCATCGCGGTCTCGTCGGCGAGCGCGGCCAGGGCCTGGCGAAGGTCACCGGGCGGCAGGATGTCGCGCGTCTGCCGCAGCCGCCCGCTGGACCCGCCGTCGTCGGCGACGGTCACGACGGCGGTGATGTCGAGCGGCACGTCGGCCTGGAGGCGGCGCAGCGCCCGCAGGGTCGCGGACAGCCCGTGCCCGCCCCCGAACGCCACCACCCGCACGGGTTGCCGCCCGTCCCCGGCCACGATTGCCGCCGCCTCTGCCAACAACCCCTCCACACCACGCTCGACGCTCGACTCGACGTCGGGCAGTCCACCGACGTCGTGGAAAGACAACGGGTCGAGCGGCGTCGCCGGCCGCGCTGCCGGCGATACCGGGACCGGATCGGTCATGCGGCCTCCGCTTCGCTCCGGCCGCACGACGTCACACTGTGCTCCCGATGTCCGGCCCCTCCGCTGCGCTCCGGACCGGTCATTCGCGCCCCAGGTCGCGGTGCTGCGGCGACGCCGCGAGCCGCATCTCGCGCAGCCGGCGGGCCAGCTCCTCGGCGATGGCCACGCTGCGGTGCTTGCCGCCGGTGCAGCCGACGGCGATCGTGAGATACCGCTTGCCCTCGCGCTCGAAGCCCGGCGCCGTCGCGTTGATCAGCCGCGCGTAGGTCTCGACGAAGGTCACCGCCCCGCGCTGCCCCAGCACGTACCGGCTGACGTCCGTCTCCCGGCCGGTGTGCTCACGCAGCTCGGGCACCCAGTACGGGTTCGGCAGGAACCGCGCGTCGAGCACGAAGTCGGCGTCCGGCGGCAGCCCGTACTTGAACCCGAAGGACAGCACCGTCACCCGGATCTGGGTCGTGTCCTCCTCGCCGAACATCTCCTCGATGCGGCCGCGGAGCTGGTTGACGTTGAGATGACTCGTGTCGATGAGGACGTCGGCCTGCTCCCGGGCCTCCTGGAGCAGCTTGCGCTCGGCCGCGATCCCGTCGGACAGCCGCCCCGCGCCCTGCAGCGGGTGTGATCGGCGCACGCTCTCGAACCGCCGGATGAGCACCTCGTCGTCCGCGTCGACGAACACCATGCGCGGGTTGAACCCCCGCTCGCGCAGCGCCTTGACCGCACCCGGAAGGTCGGTCGAGAACGCGTGACTGCGCACGTCGAGCACCATTGCCGTACGCCGGGCGGCCCCCCGCGCCTGGTACGCCAGCTCGGCCATGTCGAGCAACAACGCCTGCGGCAGGTTGTCGACGACGTAATACCCCACGTTCTCCAGAGCCCGGGCGACCGTGCTGCGCCCACCGCCGGACACGCCCGTGACGATGACCAGGTCGGTCGTCGTCCGGTCAGGCGCGACCGGCTCCCCCTCTTCGCTCACCACGCGGTCGAGTCTATGTCGTGACGCCTTCCGCCCCCGCCGCTCGGTCGGTTTGCCCCTCTTGCGCGGGTGCCGGGCCGTCACCGTTCAGCGCTGTCAGGATCGCCTCGGCCGTGCGGCGGCCGATGCCGTGGACCTCGGCGATCTCCTCGATGCTCGCCGCCTTCAGCCGTTTGAGTGAACCGAAGTGCCGCAGCAGGGCCTTGCGGCGGATCTCGCCGAGGCCCGGAACACCGTCCAACGTGGACGTGGTCATGCGCTTCGAGCGCTTCTGCCGGTGATACGTGATGGCGAACCGGTGGGCCTCGTCACGGACGCGCTGGAGGAGATACAGGCCCTCGGAGGCGCGCGGCAGGATCACCGGGAACTCGTCGTCGGGCAGCCAGACCTCCTCCAGCCGCTTCGCGAGGCCGCAGATCGCGATGTCGTCGATGCCCAGGTCGAGCAGCACCTGCGCGGCCGCGTTGACCTGGGGCTGACCGCCGTCGACGACCACCAGCTGCGGCGGATAGGCGAACTTGCGCGGCCGGCCCGTCGTCGGGTCGATGCCCGGCCGCGACGGGTCCTCCTCGCCGCCGGTCAGCTCGTCGAGCTCGACCTTCGCGTCGAGATAGCGCGCGAACCGCCGCCGGAGCACCTCCGAGATCGCCGACACGTCGTCGCTGGCTCCGTTGATGGCGAACCGCCGATATTCACTCTTGCGGGACAGCCCGTCCTCGAACACGACCATGCTGGCGACCACGTCGGTGCCCTGGATCTGGGACACGTCATAGCACTCGATGCGCAGCGGCGCCGTCTGCATGCCGAGCGCCTCGGCGATCTCCTCCAGCGCCTTGCTGCGCGTGCTCAGGTCGCCGGCCCGGCGCAGCTTGTGCTGCTGGAGCGCCTGCTCGGCGTTGCGGGCGACGGTCTCCGCGAGGGTCTTCTTGTCGCCGCGCTGCGGGACGCGGATCGCCACCCGGCTGCCGCGCAGCTTCGACAGCCAGTCGGCGAGCGCGTCGACGTCGGCCGGCAGCTCCGGGACCAGCAGCTCCTTGGGCAGGTCGGCGGAGTCGGCGCCGGCCTCCGTGCCGTAGATCTGGCTGCAGAAGTGGTGGACCAGGTCGCCGGCGGTCAGGTCCTCGGTCTTCTCCACGACCCAGCCGCGCTGGCCGCGGACCCGCCCGCCGCGCACGTGGAACACCTGGACGGCGGCCTCCAGGGGGTCGTCGGCGAACGCCACGACGTCGGCGTCGACGCCGTCGCCGAGCACGACCGCCTGCTTCTCGATGGCGCGCCGCAGCGCCCCCAGGTCGTCGCGCAGCCGGGCGGCCCGCTCGAAGTCGAGCTCGTCGCTGGCCGCATACATCTCGCGCTCCAGCTTGCGGACCATCGTGTCGGTCTTGCCGGCCATGAAGTCGCAGAAGTCCTCGACGATCTGCCGGTGCTCGGCCTCGCTCACCCGGTCGACGCAGGGGGCGGAGCACTTCCCGATATACCCCAGCAGGCACGGCCGGCCGATCTGCCCCGCCCGCTTGAAGACGCCCGAGGAGCAGGTGCGCGCCGGGAACACCCGCAGCAGCAGGTCGAGCGTCTCGCGGATCGCCCAGGCGTGCGCATAGGGCCCGAAATAGCGCACGCCCTTGCGCTTCGCGCCGCGCATCACCTGGAGCCGCGGATAGGCCTCGTCGAGCGTGACGGCGAGATAGGGATAGCTCTTGTCGTCGCGATAGCGGACGTTGAACCGCGGGTCATAGGCCTTGATCCAGTTGAACTCCAGCTGGAGCGCCTCGACCTCGGTGCCGACGACGACCCAGTCGACCCGCGACGCGGTGGTGACCATCTGCTGGGTGCGCGAGTGCAGCGTCCACACGTCGGCGAAGTAGGAGCTGAGCCGCTGCCGCAGCGACTTGGCCTTGCCCACGTAGATGACCCGGCCCGACGGGTCATAGAACCGGTAGACCCCGGGCGAGTCCGGAATGGTGCCGGAGGCGGGACGATACGTGGACGGGTCAGGCACGGTTCCGAGACTAGTCGGGAGGTACGACAAAACCCGGAGGGGCAGGGCCGGCCGCCCCCTCTCGGCCGACCCCGCGACGTTCCCTTACGCCAGCGAGATGTTGTCGCCCTCGACCTTGAGCTGCTTCTCCTCCAGCGCCTTGGTCGCCGGGCCGGTCTTCACCGACCCGTCGGCCGCCGAGAACGCGCTGCCGTGGCACTTGCAGTGGATCGAACCGTCCGACACCTCGGACACCACGCACTGCTGGTGCGTGCAGATCGAGCTGAAGGCCTTGAACTGGCCCGACGCCGGTTGGGTGACGACCACTCCACCACCGTCGGTGAAGATCTTCCCTCCACCGACCGGGATGTCGGCCTTGGTCGCCAGGACGCCGCCGGCCGCCGCACCACCGGTGCTGCCGCCGTTGTCGCTCCCCGACGATCCGCTGTCGCTGTCATCGTCTCCACACGCAGCTAGCACCGTCACGGCCGTAACGCCGGCCGCTCCGGCAAGCACCGCACGGCGGGTCGTGTCACTCATAGGCTCTCCTCTAATGATCGTGGCCCGCTGGCTACGCCGAGAACTACCCCCATATTGGTTCGCTCGGTTCAATGCTCAACAAAACCTCAGAAATCCGTTATCTCGGCGTGATGTAGCTACACCTCGACGACGTAGCCGTCCTGCACCTTCACGGGCACGCCGTTGAGCCCGCGGGACGCCGGACCTCGCACCAGGCTGCCGTCGGCCACCTTGAACTGCGAGTTGTGCCCGGGGCAGTTGATGACGGAGTCGCCCGTGGTTGGCGGGTCGACCATGATCCCCTGGTGCGGGCAGGCCGCCTTGAACGCCTTGAACGTGCCCTGCTTCGGCTGCACGACGAGCACGGTGTCCTTCGCGATCACGCCGCCGCCGACGGGGACCTCCTTCGTCGCCACGAGCGCGCCGGTTGGTGGCGCGGCCTCGCCGGGTTGGGTCGGTGCGCCGGTGTTGTCGAAAGGATTGGTGGCTCCACTGGTACTGCCGGCAGCCGCCGGGCTGGTCGCTCCACCGTTCGCGGCCGGCTCCGCGGGGTCGCCGCCGCACCCGGCGACGACGGTGACGCCCAACGCGCCGGCCCCGAGCAGCAGCGCCCGCCGCGCGGCGCAGGGATTGAATCGGTCCTGAACTGGCACCCAGTCCTCCTGTGATCAGGCCTCGCCAAGCGGCGAGGGTAGCAGCGCCACCTTCGAGCCGCCTGGCTATGGCCTTCGAGCGCGCACCCCGGCCGCCGGTTCCCGGGAACGACGAAACCGGCCCACCCCGTTCGGCTCGGGTGGGCCGGTCAGCGCGCCGGGCAGGCGCGGGTCAGCTCTTCGTGGTCGCCTTCCGCGCCGGCGCCTTGCGCGCCGCGGTCGTCTTGGCGGCCGCGGTCGTCTTGGCCGCCGCGGTCGACTTCGCCGCGGTCGTGGACTTCGCCGCGCGGCCGGTCGACTTGGTCGCGCGGGCCTTCTCCGCGGGCGGGTCGACCGGGTCGGGGGCCGCCTTGCGGGCGGACACCGACTTCTTCGGGGCCGCCTCGGTGCCCCGGGCCGCGTTGGCCTTCGCCGCCCGGTCGCGGGCCGAGGTGTCGGCGTTGGTCGCAGGGCCCTCCAGGCCCAGGACGTGGCGCAGGAACTGGCCGGTGTAGCTCTCCTCGAGGTCGGCGACCTCCTCGGGCGTGCCCGCGGCGACGACCATGCCGCCCTTGTGGCCACCCTCGGGGCCCATGTCGATCAGCCAGTCGGCCGCCTTGATCACGTCGAGGTTGTGCTCGATGACGATGACCGTGTTGCCCTTGTCGACCAGGCTCTGGAGCACCAGCAGGAGCTTGCGGATGTCCTCGAAGTGCAGGCCGGTGGTCGGCTCGTCCAGCACGTACACCGTCTTGCCGGTCGACCGCTTCTGCAGCTCCGACGCGAGCTTCACGCGCTGCGCCTCGCCGCCGGACAGGGTCGGGGCCGGCTGGCCGAGCCGCACGTAGCCGAGGCCGACGTCGTTGAGCGTCTTCAGGTGCCGGTGGATCGCCGGGATCGCCTCGAAGAAGCCCGCGGCCTCCTCGATCGGCATGTCGAGGATCTCCGCGATCGTGCGGCCCTTGTAGTGCACCTCGAGGGTCTCGCGGTTGTACCGCGCGCCCTTGCACACCTCGCACGGCACGTAGACGTCGGGCAGGAAGTTCATCTCGATCTTGATCGTGCCGTCGCCGGCGCACGCCTCGCAGCGGCCGCCCTTGACGTTGAACGAGAACCGGCCGGGGCCGTAGCCGCGGACCTTCGCCTCGGTCGTCTCGGCGAACAGCTTGCGGATGTTGTCGAACACGCCCGTGTAGGTCGCCGGGTTGGACCGCGGGGTGCGGCCGATGGGCGACTGGTCGACGCCGACGACCTTGTCCACCTGGTCGAGCCCGGTGATCCGGGTGTGCCGGCCGGGCACCATGCGCGCGCCGTTGACCGTGTTCGCCAGCACCGCGTGCAGGATGTCGTTGACCAGCGTCGACTTGCCGGACCCGGACACGCCGGTCACCGCGACGAACTGGCCCAGCGGGAACGGCACGGTCAGGTTGCGCAGGTTGTGCTCGCGCGCGCCGACGACGACCAGCTCACGGCCCGGGGTGCGGGGCCGGCGGATCTCCGGCGTCGGGATGCTCCTGCGGCCCGCCAGGTAGGCGCCGGTCACCGACTCCTCGGCCGTGACCAGGTCCCGGTAGGGCCCGCTGTGCACGACCCGGCCGCCGTGCTCGCCCGCGCCCGGCCCGATGTCGACGATCCAGTCGGCGGTGCGGATGGTGTCCTCGTCGTGCTCGACGACGATCAGCGTGTTGCCCAGGTTCTTCAGCCGGACCAGCGTCTCGATGAGCCGGTGGTTGTCCCGCTGGTGCAGGCCGATGCTCGGCTCGTCGAGCACGTAGAGCACGCCGACCAGGCCGGAGCCGATCTGGGTGGCGAGCCGGATGCGCTGTGCCTCGCCGCCGGACAGCGTGCCCGACGCCCGGTCGAGGGACAGGTAGTCGAGGCCGACGTCGACCAGGAACCGCAGCCGCGCGTTGATCTCCTTGAGCACCCGCTCGGCGATCATCTTCTGCCGGTCGTTGAGCTCCATCGCGCCGAGCAGGTCGGCGCACTCGCCCACGGACAGGTTGCAGACGTCGGCGATGCTGTGCCCGGCGATGGTCACCGCCAGGATCTCGGGCTTGAGCCGCGTGCCGCCGCAGGTCGGGCAGGGCACGTCGCGCATATACCCCTCGTACTTGTCGCGCGACCAGTCGCTCTCGGTGTCGGAGTGCCGCCGCTCGATCCACTGCACCACGCCCTCGAAGCCGGTGTAGTAGGAGCGCTCACGGCCGTACTTGTTGCGATACCGGACGTGGACCTGATCCTCGGAGCCGTGCAGGATCGCCTTCTGCCCGCGGGAGGAGATCGCCCGCCACGGCGTGTCGAGGTTGAAGCCCTCCTCGTCGCCGAGCGCCTCCAGCAGGCGCAGGAAGTAGTCGAGGGTGTGGCCCGTCGCCCACGGAGCGACCGCGCCCTCCCGCAGCGTGCGCTCCGGGTCGGGGATGATCAGCTCTGGGTCGACCTCCTTCTTGGTGCCGATGCCGGTGCAGTCGGGGCAGGCGCCGTAGGGCGCGTTGAAGGAGAACGACCGGGGCTCCAGGTCCTCGATCGACAGCGGGTGCTCGTTGGGGCACGCGAGGTGCTCGGAGAACAGCCGCTCGCGGTGCTCGTCGTCCTCGGGCAGGTCGACGAACTCCAGGATGACGATGCCGGCGGCGAGCTTGAGCGCGGTCTCGACCGAGTCGGTGAGCCGCTGCTTCGCGCTGGCCTTCACCGCGAGCCGGTCGACGACCACCTCGATGGTGTGCTTCTCCTGCTTCTTCAGCTTCGGCGGCTCGGTGAGCGGGTGCACGACGCCGTCGATCCGGGCCCGCGCATACCCCTTCGACTGCAGCTCGCTGAACAGGTCGACATACTCCCCCTTGCGCCCGCGCACGACCGGCGCGAGCACCTGGAAGCGGGTGCCCTCGTCCATGGCGAGGACCCGGTCGACGATCTGCTGCGGGGTCTGCTTGGTGATCGCCTCGCCGCAGACCGGGCAGTGCGGCTCGCCGACGCGCGCGAACAGCAGCCGCAGGTAGTCGTAGACCTCGGTGATGGTGCCGACCGTTGAGCGCGGGTTGCGCGAGGTCGACTTCTGGTCGATGGACACCGCCGGGGACAGGCCCTCGATGAAGTCGACGTCGGGCTTGTCCATCTGGCCGAGGAACTGTCGCGCGTAGGAGGAGAGCGACTCGACGTAGCGCCGCTGGCCCTCCGCGAAGATCGTGTCGAACGCCAGGCTCGACTTGCCTGAGCCGGACAGCCCGGTGAACACGATCATCGCGTCGCGCGGCAGGTCGAGACTGACGTCGCGGAGGTTGTGCTCGCGTGCGCCACGGATGATCAAGCGGTCCGACATGCTACCCCTTGGCAGTGATTTGTCCGGTTCGAACACCGTCCCGGTGCCAGCCGACAACTCTAGCCAGGGGGTATGACACTTTTCCGCCGCCGACGAACCCGAACGGGGGACACGAGGACCTCCCGGCTATGGACGCGCCAGCCGTTTCGCCTTGCTGCGGCTCTCGCGCCTCATCCGCCGTACCGATGCAAGCATCTGCTCTTTCTGCAGCTTCTGCCAATGGGCGAAGCGTCGCGCGTTCAGCACGCCGTCCTCCACCGCCGCCCGGACCGCGCAGTCCGGCTCCTCGGCGTGCCGGCAGTCCTGGAACCGGCAGTGGGCCGCGAGCTCGGTCACGTCGGCGAACGCCCGATCGAGGCCGGCCGCGGTGTCGAACATGCCGACGAGGCGGACGCCGGGGGTGTCGAGCACCGCACCGCCGCCCGGCATGGGCACCAGCGCCCGATATGTGGTCGTATGCCGGCCACGCCCGTCGGTCCGCAGTGTCTGGGTCTGCATGACCGGCGCCCCGGCGAGCGCGTTGACCAGGCTCGACTTGCCTGCACCGGACTGGCCCAGCAGGCCGAGCGTGCGGCCGTGGGCGACGAACGGTCGCAGCGCGTCGAGCCCCAGGCCCGTCCGCGTGCTCACCGCGTGCACCACCACCCCGGACTCCCGGCCCGGCATCTGCGCGGCGAGCGCGAGCGGGTCGGCGGCCAGATCGGCCTTGGTCAGCACCAGCAGCGGCTTCGCCCCCGACTCCCAGGCGAGCGCCAGCAGGCGTTCGATACGCCCGATGTCGGGTGACGGGTCGACCGGCTCCACGACCGCGACCGCGTCGACGTTGGCGGCGAGCAGCTGGCCGAAGGACTCCTCGCCGGCCACGGCCCGGACGATGGCGGTGCGTCTCGGCAGTACCGCCTCCGCCGTCACCCGCTGGTCGGGCCACGTGCGCACGACCAGCCAGTCGCCCGCGCACGGCAGAGCCGCCGGATCCTGTGCGCCGCGCGCCAGCAGCGATCCCGCCAGACTGGCCCGGACCGGGCCGTCGGCGGCCAGCGCGGTACAAATGCCGCGGTCAACCCGGCTGACCCGCGCGGGCCGCTGGCCCGGCAGGTCGTGGCGGCGCGCATAGGCCGCGGCGAAGTCGTCGTCCCAACCGAGGGCCGACAGGTCGATTGTCATCCACTCTTCCTGACGTACTGGTGTTCGGAAATCCACGGTAGGTAGCGCGTCCTTGCCGCGAAACCGAATATCGCGGCTATGGTCGGGTGCGTGCTCCCCTCGCATGTGCTGGCCAGTGCCGTCGGACTCCGCCTCGAGCGGGCGGATGTCCAGTGGCACGTCTCACCCGGCCAGGAGGACTCGCTGATGCGGTTCTGGCTCACCTTCGGTGGGCGGTCGTACGGGTTCCACGTGGGCGCCGAGGACGAGATCCTGGACGTGATCGTCGAGGATCGCGGCACGGACGCCGAGATGGGCATCTACGGCCGGCTCGAGGTGCGCCCGGCCGCCGACGACGACCCCGCGGCCGTCGCGGTCGGCCAGCGCCTGGTCGTCGTCCACGATCTCTACGCGGGGTACCTCGGCAAGCCCATCGGCGCCCGGCTGAGCTTCGAGACCGTCGACCTCAGCGTCGCCGACTGGGAGGACGAACTGCACTGGGCGATCGGCGACCTGCCGCCTGCGGTCGGGGTGCGGCACCGGTAGCGTTGTACCGCGTGACGGCTGATCCGCTGGTTCTCGACGCCGAGCTCGACCGCGCCACCGAACGCCTGCTCGCCACCGTCCGCACCCTCGACGGCAACGGCCTGACCGCCCCGTCGCTCTGCCCCGGCTGGACCCGCGGCCACGTGGTGACCCACCTGGCCCGCAACGCCGATGCCTACGTCAACCTGCTCACCTGGGCCCGCACCGGCGTGCGCACGCCGGCGTACGAGTCGCCCGCGGTACGAAATGGTGAGATCGAGTCCGGATCGAGCCGGCCCCCGCAGGATCAGCACGACGACCTGGTCGCCGCCGTGGCCCGGCTGCGCTCGGCGATCGACGACCTCCCCGCCTCGTCGTGGACGGCGACGGTCGAGCTCCCGTCCGGCACCCCGATCCCCGCGGCCCGCGTGGTCTGGTCGCGCATCTGCGAGGTGGAGCTCCACCACGTGGACCTGGACGCGGGCTACGGCCCGGCGGACTGGCCGGAGTCGTTCCCGCAGCGCCTGCTGCACGACCCGGCGACCCCGCGCCCGGCGACGCTGCTCGACCCGACCGGCCACTGCCTGCTGTCGGTCGCCGACACCCCCACGGTGACCGGCCCGGTCCACCTCCTCGCCGCCTGGCTGACCGGCCGCAGCGACGGCACCGGCCTGACCGGCGACCTGCCCTCCCTGGAGAAGTGGAAATGAGCCTCTCGATCACGAAGCTGTCCGTCGGCCCGATGGACAACAATGCGTACCTCCTGCGCTGCACCACGACCGGCGAGGGCGTCCTGGTGGACGCCGCCAACGAGCCGTCGCGCCTGCTGTCCCTCATCGGCCCGGACGGCATATCGTCGGTCGTCACGACACACCGCCACGCCGACCACTGGCAGGCGCTCGCGGAGGTGATCTCGGCGACCGGCGCGGCGTCGCTGGCCCACCCGGCGGACGCCCCGGAGATCCCGCTGGTGACCGACACGCTGACCGACGGCGCCACCCTGCACCTGGGCGACCTGACCCTCTCGGTGATCCACCTGGTGGGCCACACACCGGGCTCGATCGCGCTGTACTACGAGGGCGAGGGAGGCCACCTCTTCACGGGCGACTCGCTGTTCCCGGGCGGGGTGGGCAACACATTCGGCTCGAAGGAGAACTTCGACTCCCTGTACCACGACGTGACCACGAAGCTGTTCGACCGCTTGGAGGACGGCGTCACGTTCTACCCCGGCCACGGCAAGAACTCCACGATCGGCGCCGAGCGCCCCTCACTCGCGGCGTGGCGTGAGCGCGGCTGGTGACCGGAACGGAGGCGGCCAGGTGACCACCAATGCTGCGGCTGGATGACCGGAGATGTGGCGGCCAGATGACCATTGATCATGCGTTTCCGGCATACTGGCGCCGTGGTGGACCTGATTCCCCGGCACGCGCAGGCGCTCGTCTCCGAGGCGCTGGCCGACACGCGGGTCGTGCTGGTCAACGGCGCTCGTCAGGCGGGGAAGAGCACGCTCACCCGGTTGGCGACGGCCGACGTGCCCGGCACGGTGATCCGCCTGCTCGACGACCCGGCGACACTCCGCGCGGCACAGGACGATCCGACCAGCTTTGTCGACCACGACGGGCTCATGGTGATCGACGAGATCCAACTGACTCCCGAGTTGTTGCGACCGATCAAGGTGACCGTGGACCTGGATCCGACACCTGGCCGGTTCCTCCTCACCGGCTCGTCGAGGATCCTCGCCCGGCGGACGCTTCCTGACGCCTTGCCCGGCCGGATGGAGATCATCGAACTCTGGCCCTTCTCCCAGGGCGAGATGAGCGGAGAGCCAGACCTCTTCATCGACGCGGCGTTCCGCCACGGACCCCGCATCAACCACTCATCCGACTGGCGGCGGAAGGATTACCTCGAACGCGTGGTCGTGGGTGGCTTTCCCGAGGCGGTTCGTCGGACAGCAAGACGCCGGGCAGCCTTCTTCGATTCGTACCTCACCACGCTGATCGAGCGTGACGTGCTCGAGATCGCCAACATCGAGCGCCGTAGCGAGCTGCTGAAACTGCTCGGCCTGCTGGCCGGCCGAGCCGGCCAGCTGCTCGTTCCGGGCACCTTGGCGGGACAATCCGGCATTCCTCGCACAACGCTTGTCCGCTACCTCGAACTACTGACGTCGGTGTTCCTCGTCAAGACCGTGCCGGCATGGGCGTCGAACCTGACCCAGCGCGCCGTCGGCACTCCGAAGCTGGCATTCGTCGACACGGGAGTTGCGTGCCACCTGATCGGCCAGGATTCCGCGAGGCTCGGCGAGCCGGGCGGCGCGGCCGGCCCGATGATGGAGAACTTCGTCGTCATGGAGCTCGCTCGCCAGCTCACCTGGTCCACGGAGCGCGGATCGCTCCACCATTACCGGACCAAGGACGGCGTCGAGGTCGACGCGGTCATTGAGACACCGGACGGTCGGGTGATCGGTGTCGAGGTCAAGGCCGGCGCCACGGTGCGGACCGAGGATCTGAGCGGCCTGCGAAGCCTGGCCAACGTGCTCGGCGACCGTTTCGTGGCCGGATTCGTGCTGTACACCGGCCAGCAGACCCTCCCGTTCGGCGACAAGATCCGAGCGGTACCACTGGACGCGCTCTGGCGCCTCGCACCGTAGGTCGCCGACGTGTTGACCGCCGAGCCCATATGCTCAGGACTCGTACAGCCGCTCGTAGAGCGACCGGCCGAACCGCTCGAAGTACACCGCGTACGCGGGCGCGCCCGGCGTCCACGGGTCGCCCCCGTCACGGGCGGTGTAGCGGTTGACCGCGCCGCCGAAGTCCGCACGGGCCGCCGTCCAGAATTCTCGGCCCTGCGCGACGATCCACATGCACAGGTCCTCGGTGTCGTCCTCGGAGTACCGCACCCCGTCCACGACCGGACCGTCCCAGTAGTCGGTCAGCGCCTCCGCCGCCAGCTCGTACGTCAGCTGGAACGCCACGATCTCGTCCTCCGGCGCCTCGCGCAGCCAGGCGAGGATGCTCGCCTGGCTCCGGGCGTGCGTCTCGAGCACCGACCAGAACGCATCCATCACCGTATTGATACCCCGCCTCCGCAAGGTGACCCGCTGAGAGCGCGGCAGCCGTATATACTGAATGGCGAGTCTGTATATACAGAGGTGGGGCTGTGACCAAGGTACTCATCGACATCGATGACGAAGCACTGGCCGAGGCGGCTGAGCTCCTCGGTACCAAGACCAAGAAGGACACCGTCAACACCGCGCTGCGCACGACCGCGCAGCAACTGCGCCGGGCCAGGGCGCTCGCACGCCTCGCCGAACTCGGAGAAACCGGCGCCTTCGACGAGCTCCTGGACAAGTCGACCTACCGCGCATGACCCCGGCGCGGTTCCTCGTCGACACCAGTGCGGTTGTCCGCCTGCTGCGCGACCGCGACGTCCGGGCCCGATGGCAGCCGCAGATCACCGCCGGTGTCATCGGCATCTGCCCGATCACCGAGCTGGAACTGCTGTACAGCGCCAGGTCGAAGGCCGATCGCGAGGAGTGGCTGGAACTGCTCAACGCCACGTTCAGCTGGGTCGCGATACCGGACCGGACCTTCGGCCGCGCAGCCGAGATCCAGGCGGCCATGACGGCCCGCGGCACCCATCGCTCAGCCGGCGCGGTGGACCTGATCCTCGCCGCGACGGCCGAACTGGGCAGCCTGACCCTGGTGCATTACGACCACGACTTCGACGAGATCGTCAAGGTGACGGGCCAGCCGGCCGCGTGGATCGCCACCCCGGGCTCAATCACCTGACTGTTCCCGTCGCGCACGTGTTCCCGGCTGCCGACGCGGCCGAGACGCGCCGGGACCGGGTAGTCGGCCGCCCAGCTCAGGTCCGGGCCGCCATGACGGCGCGGGTGGGGCGCATAGGGCACCATGGTTTCGTGCCGGTCTCCCCTGGGCCTCTCGGGCCGCCCCGTGCACCCGCCTGGCACGACTGCCGGGAGGCGGCCCGGTCCGTGCGTTCGGCCCCGTTCTGGGGACAGGTCCGAGACGTGGTCCGTCCGCCCGGCACCTCGATCCATCGATCTCGACCGCCGCTGGGCCTGCTGCTGTTCGCCGCCGCGCGTGACGGGCGGCTGGTCTGGCGGTCGGCCGGCGAGTTCGCCGTGATCGAGCCGCCGATCGCCCGCATGCGCGACTGGGCCGGTGGTGACCCCGGACGTACCTGGCTCGCCCGGCTGGATCGGTGGTGGGATCACCTGGTGTTCGCCGCACCGGCGTTCACGGCGCTGGCGCTCAGCGTGCCGGTCGCGTTCGTGCCGGTGGCCGGCCTGACCGCGGCCGTACTGCTGGTCCTGTTCGCGCTGGTCTACGTCACGGTGCAGATGGGCTTCGGACTGATCCGTCGCTCACGGCGCTTCCGCGACTCACCGGCGGACAGCGCTCGCGGGCTGCATTGGACCGTCACGCTGTGCCACGTCGGCGACGCGGCGCACGTCGATCGGCTGCTGCGGGCCGCCCTCGAGCGGTCGAGGAAGCTGGCCGCCGCGAGCATGCCGCCGGACCCGGCCGACGGCACACACGTCCTGATGTGTCTCGAGGCAGGCGTCACGAGCGCGGAGGCCCGCCGGGCGCTCACCACCGCGCCGTCCGTGATGAGTGCCGACCCCACCCATTCGGGCGTCTTCGTCGTGCGCGACGGCCGCCGCTTCCGGCCACCGAACCCCGATGCGCAGCGACCGATGCGCGGCATCGCACTGCTGCTGGCCGCCACGGCGCTCGCCATCGCGGCCAACGCCTTGTTCGTCGCCGGCAGCGAAAGGGCCGTCTGTGCCGACCGCCGCGCCTGCGCCGACCGGCCGGCGACGTGGCTCGATGCGGTGCACTGGCTGGTCAGCAACATGTTCTTCCAGGACAGCGGACTGGTCGCCGCCACCGGGCACGCCCGATTGCTCGGCTGGCTCATGCCGCCGCTGGGCCTGGTGGTCCTCGCCTGTGTGGGCGGCGCCGTCTGGCGACAGGCCCGCTACCATCGCGAACGGCGAGCGCTGAGGTACCAGCACATCGGCTCGACGATCGAGGGTTCGATGCGCATTCTCATCACCGTGGTCCTGGACGCCGAGCGAGACGCGATCATCGACGCCGTCGCGGAGGCGGGCGGCACCCCCGCCGAACCTGACACGGCGGGCGGCCATCCGATCTTCCGCCTGGGCCGGCTCGGGCCGGCGGAGATCTTCCTCGCGCAGACGGCGCAGGGCACCGCCACCCCGGCCTCGATGACGCTCACGGCGAGCGGCCTGATCGCGCAGCTCGGCATCGACCACGTCATACTCGCCGGCATCTGCTTCGGCCTGTGGTCGCGTCGGCTGGACGGCGGCGACCAGGAGCTCGGCGACGTGGTCGTCTCCGAGTTCGTGCAGGGCGTCGATCATCGGCGGGTCACGGACCGCGGGGGCGTGGAGCGGACCCTCTGGCGCGGTGAGCGGGTGCAGGCAACCGCGACGCTGCTGTTGGCGTTCCACGCGGCGACGCATCGGTGGCCGGGCCCGCGGGTCCACTTCGGCACAGTGCTGTCGTCGAACACGCTCGTCGACAGCTCGGCCTTCCGAGCCGAGCTGCGCGCCGCGTTTCCGGAGGCGTCGGCCGGCGAGATGGAGCTGACCGGACTGTACGCCGCCGCGGCCCGCAACGGATGCGGCTGGATCATGGTGAAGGGCATCTCGGACTGGGGCGCGGGCGGCCTCACCGACAGCACCCGGCACAGCGCGTCTCGGTCAGCCGCGGCGTTCGTCGTCCGCGCGATCACCCACGGCACGCTGCCCACACCGCGGCGCGATGCACAGGGCGGCCACAGCGCGAACTCCACGATCGGTGCCGAGCGCCCATCCCCGGACGAGTGGCGCGAGCGGGGCCGGTGACGCTATTTCCACAGCGTGTCGAGCGGCACGACCTGCGTACCGTCGTCGTGGGTGTAGGACAGGGCGCCCGTGTACAGCACGATCGCTGCGATCAGGCGGTCGCCGAGCCGGGCGCGCAGCGCCCGAATCCCGCGCAGGTCGTCGCCGTGGACCCGCGTCCCCGACTTGATCTCGAAGGCGATGACGTCTCCGTCGTCGCGCTCCAGCACCAGGTCCACCTCATCGGCCGCCGGCGTGCGGAAGTGGCCGACGGCGACTGGCGCATCCCACCAACTGACCTGCTTCAGGATCTCGCCGACCGCGAACGTCTCGATCAGATGGCCGTACTCGGTGAGCACCGCCGGATCGGACTTCTCGATCTTCTCCGGTGTCAGTCCGAGCAGCCACGCCATGACACCGGCGTCGACGATGTGGACCTTGGGCTGGCGGGCGACCCGTGAGCCCAGGGTCGTCCCCCAGGCGGGGAGCCGCTGGATCAGGAACACGGCCTCCAGGAGCCGCAGATAGTTCTCCGCGCTGCTCTTTTCCATGCCCACCGCCTGCGCGGTTGCCGCAATGTTGAGCACCTGGCCCGACCGCGCGGCGAGTTGGTTCAGTAGGCGGGGCAGCATCTCGCGCTGGCGGACACGACTGAGCTCGATCACGTCGCGCTCGATGACGAGCTCGAGATAGTTGCTGAACCAGCGCGAGCGCGACCGCCCTGGTGGACGCCGCAGCGCGACAGGCATGCCGCCCGAGGTCACCCTCCGGGCGTAGTCGTCCCGGCTGGTCGGTGACGGCTCCGACTTTTTCCGCATCTGAGCAAATCTTATTCCGCGTTTGTAACCAGAAAGTTCCGCAACTGTCCGGCCTCTTCGACCGCACGCCGGCGCGGCTGCGGCTGTCCGGTGGCCGCTCCGTCACCTGAGCGTGACGGCCGCCCCCTACGTTGAGTTCATGCGGCGGTTACCGTGGTGGTTCCTGATTCCGCTCCTCACCTTCGGGGCCGGCAGCGGCCCGATGGTCGTCTACGGCGGTGCCCGGCTGCGCAGTCGCGCGCACATCGCGGCCGGAGCCGTCTACGGCGCGCTCTTCCTCGTGTTCTTCGTGGGCGTGCAGTTCACCGACGAGGGCCGGGCCGGCCCCGTCGACGCGGTCGCCGCGACCTCCTGGCTGGTCAGCTGGCTGGGCGGCACGGTCCACGCCGCGATCCTCCAGCGAGCCGTGCGCGCCGAGCGCCGGCGGCGTTCCCAGCCGGCCGATCCGGTCCTGGCCGCGGCGCAGGAGCGGCTCGCCAGGCGGGCTGAGGCCCGCGCGCTCCTGGCGTCCGATCCGGCGCTCGCCGGTGAGCTGCTGATCGGCCGGCCTGATCTGTACCGCCAGTACGACGACGGCGGTCTCATCGACGTCAACAACGTGCCGAGCGCGGTCCTCGCCCGTGAGCTACGGCTGCCGGCCGAGGCGGCCGAGCAGATCGTGGACGCCCGCGAGCGCCTCGGTGGCTTCAGCTCCCCGGACGAGCTGGTCGTGTACTGCGCCGGCATCACCCCGGCCCAGCTCGGCAACATCCGCGACCGGCTGGTGTTCCTGCCTCACTGACGGGCGATAGATTGCCGGCCATGACCGTATCGGCGAAGCCCGTCTATCTCCTGGACTTCCTGCC
The DNA here is from genome assembly GCF_040605515.1 of Dactylosporangium sp. NPDC005572. Taxonomy (NCBI): domain Bacteria; kingdom Bacillati; phylum Actinomycetota; class Actinomycetes; order Micromonosporales; family Micromonosporaceae; genus Dactylosporangium; species Dactylosporangium sp. NPDC005572. The sequence continues at coordinate 135,391 of NZ_JBEXCY010000007.1, forward strand.
CGACGACTGGCGCGAGGCGGTCACCCCGCACGTCGACCCCGCCGTCGTGGCGGCGCTGTCGTCGTTCGTGGTCGAGGAGTACCGGTCCGGCACGGTGTACCCGCGGAAGCAGGACATCTACGCCGCGTACAAGCTGTCGCCGCTCGCGACGACCCGGATCCTCATCCTCGGCCAGGACCCGTACATCCGGCCGGGACAGGCCCACGGGCTGAGCTTCAGCGTGCCGCCGGGCGTCCCGGTCCCGCCGTCCCTGCGCAACGTGTACCAGGAGATGCGCGAGGACCTGGGGGTGGACCCGCCGCCGTCGGGCGACCTGACCGCGTGGTGCCGGCAGGGGGTGATGCTGCTCAACGCGGTGCTGACCGTCCGCGCCGGTAGCCCGAACTCGCACAAGGGGCGCGGTTGGGAGAACATCACCGACGCCACGATCCGGGCGCTGAACGCCAAGGCAGAGCGCGTCGTGTTCGTGCTGTGGGGCGCCGCGGCGAAGGCCAAGGCGCCGCTGGTGACGAACGACCGGCATGTCGTACTGCGGGCCGGCCACCCCAGCCCGATGAACCCGGCCGGCTTCCTCGGCAGTCGGCCGTTCAGCCGGATCAACGCGGCGCTCGTGGCGGCCGGGACGCCGCCGGTGCGCTGGTCGCCGTCGATGCCGCGGCAGTGACGGGTCGTTGGCCCGGTGCACTTCCCGCGGTTACCCTCGGTACTGAGGAGGTGATCTCCATGCCCAGATTCCTCATCCAGGGAACCTTCACGCCTGACGGGCTTCGCGGGCTGATCAAGGAAGGGGGCAGCGGGCGAGTCGACGCGGTCCGGAAGATGGCCGAAAGCGTAGGCGGACACATGGAGTCGTTCGACTTCTGCTTCGGCGACAACGACACGTACGTGATCTGCGACCTGCCGGACAACCAGGCCGCCACGGCCGTCGCCCTGGCGGTCGGCGCGTCCGGCGGAGCCACCACCAAGACCGTGGCCCTGCTGAGCCCGGCCGAGGTCGACCGGGCGGTCCGGCAGACCGTGGACTACCGCGCGCCGGGCGCCTGACCTCACTGGGTCAGGCCGTCGGGGACGGGCCAGTGGAGGGCGTCGAGCAGGGCGGCCAGCTTGTGGTCGAGCTCGATGCCGACCGGAGTGACGTCCGGGTTCCCCAGCGACGCGAACTGCAGCCTGGGCTGCTCGATCACGAAGCGGGTCGGGCCGCCCGGGGACTGTGAGATGACCGTGCGGAGCGGGGCGTAGAGCATCGCGGCTGGGTCGTGGCGGGCCATCCGCTCGGCGATCGTGTGGTTGCCCATGAGATACGCGGCCCAGCGCGTGGTGTCGCCGGCGAGGCCGAAGAGGGAGTCGCCGGAGAACCGCCAGTAGATCAGGAAGCCGTGCCGGGCGATCTCGTCGGTCACGGCGACCACGGTGCGCCAGTCGGCCTTGTCGGCCACGAGTTGTTCGAAGCGCGCCGCCGGGTACTGGGGCACCAGGGCCTCGTACCGGGCGACGGCGTCGTCGAGCGAGCCGTCGACCTCGATGGCCAGACGGCGGGCCGGCCAGTCGGCCGCGCTGATCGTCATGCCCGCGACTACCCCGCCGGCGCGGGATCAAGCGCGATCCGCGGGAAGATTGACCGGTCGATACGTGTTGGATAGCGTGCTGATCAATCGTTTGGGCCAGGGATGTCCGCATGCATTGTTCGTCCGCTATCGCCGCACCGCCCTGATCCGCCGCCTCCGGCCAGGTTTATCAGTCGAGCGGAGCCCGGAGAAGCGGCGGGGGGCAAATGATCATCACGCTGGTCAGCGACACGTTCAATGTCGGGAACAACGGCACGACGATATCGGCGATGCGCTTCGCCGCGACCCTCATCTCGCGCGGGCACACCGTGCGCGTGGTCGCGTGCGGCGAACCGGGCGGCGTCACCGGGCCGGAAATGTACTGGGTTCCGGAGCTCGTGGTGCCGATCGCGAGCCGCCTCGCGCACCGCCAGAACACGGTGTTCGGCAAACCCGTCCGGCAGGTGCTGACCGACGCCATTCAGGGCGCCGACGTCGTGCACATCTACCAGCCCTGGCCGCTCGGCCGGGCCGCGGAACGCATCGCGCGGCAGCTCGGGGTGCCGGCCGTGGCCGGGTTCCACATTCAGCCCGAGAACATCACGTACAACGTCGGCCTGGGCTGGTTCCGCCCGGCCGCGCATCTCGTCTACATCCTGCTGCGGCTCATGTTCTACCGCCGGTTCACCGACATCCACTGCCCGTCGACGTTCATCGCGGCACAGCTGCGCCAGCACGGGTACCGGGCCCGGCTCCACGTCATTTCCAACGGCGTCGGCGGCGCTTTCCGGCCGGGTCCGGCGCGCATCCGGGGTGCCGACGAACCCTTCCGGATCCTGATGGTCGGCCGGTTCTCGCCCGAGAAGCGGCAGGACGTCCTGATCCGGGCCGTGCGGCGTTCGCGGCATTCGGCGAGGATTCAGCTGTACCTCGCGGGGCACGGCCCGAGCGAGAAACGTCTGCGGCGGATGGGCGCCAGACTGCCGAATCCCGCGCGGTTCGGCTACTACTCGCAGGACGAGCTCGTCGACCTCATCCGCGACTGCGATCTGTACGTCCACGCCTCCGACGTCGAAATCGAGGGCCTGTCGTGCATGGAGGCGTTCTCCTGCGGCCTCGTCCCGGTCATCTCCGACAGCCGCCGCAGCGCCACGGGCCAGTTCGCGCTCGGCCCCGAAAACCTGTTCCGCGCGGGCGACCCGGCGTCACTCGCGGAGCGCATCGACGCCTGGATCGACGACCCGGCCGCCCGGGAATCCGCGTCGAAAACGTACGCCCGCTACGCCGAGCTCTATTCGGTCGACCGGAGCGTCAAGGCGATCGAACGGGTCTACGCCCGGGCCGGCCGTGCCCCCGAGGCACCGGCCGGGTACGCCGGCCGCCTGTTCCGCCTGTTCTCGACCGCCTTCTACTATGCGGTGGCGATTCCGCTGCTGTTCCTCTGGACGCGCGTCATTCTGGGCGTCCGCACCGAGGGCGAGAAGCGCCTCCCCCGCGCCGGCGGCGCGCTGACGGTCTGCAACCACGTGCACCTGCTCGACAGCGCACTCGTCGGCCTGGCCCTGTTCCCCCGCCGCCCGGTCTTCACGTCGGCGCCCATCAATCTGGAGAACCGCTGGTACGGCGCGCTGGTGCGATTGCTGGGCGGCGTGGCGGTACCGCAGACGCCCGCCGGCCTGCCCATGTTCTTCGCGGAGATGGAGCTCTTCCTCGCCCAGGGAAGAATCGTGCACTTCTTTCCCGAGGGCGAGCTGAAGCCGTACGACACGAGCCTGCGCGACTTCAAACGCGGCGCGTTCCACCTGGCCGCCCAGGCCCGCGTCCCGGTGGTCCCGCTGTCGATCCGCTTCACCCCGCCGACGGGCGTGAGCCGCCTGTTCCGCCGCAAGCCGACGATGGTCATCGTCATCGGCGAGCCCATCGTCCCGACGACGACCGACCCCCACCACGACGGCCGCATCCGCATGGAACTCACGCGGCGCCGAATGCACGACCTCATCACCCGCGCGGCGTAGCCGCCGCCGATCTCAGCCGGCCACTCGACGGCGAATGTCCTCGATGAAAGGCGATTGCAGCAGGTGTACCCAAGGCAGGAACAGCGGCTGCGGGAGGTCGTCGAAGGTGAACCATCCCTGGCGCGTGAACTTGTCGGGTTCCAGGACCTCGGGCTCGCCCTCCGGGCAGTCGCCAAGCATCCAGACGGTGACGTAGTGCCGGTCCTCGTCGGTGAAGACGTCGTTCGTGACGCCGCCGAAGTGGAGATTGACGACCGTCAAACCGGTTTCCTCGGCCACCTCGCGCGCCGCCACCTGCTCGAAGGACTCGCCGAACTCGAGGTGCCCGCCCGGCACCGACCACGATCCCGCACCGTGTGAGCCGCGCCGCTGTCCCATGAGAAACCGTCCGTCGCGGATGACGAACACGCCGATGCCGACCCTGACGTTCTGCACAACCGCGCACGATACGGCGTCGCCGCGTCCGGAGGCCACGCGGTATTCGACCTCCGGACGCGGCGAGGAATGTCAGCCGCCGTGCTCGTGCGGGGCGCCGATCGTGTACAGCAGGGTCGCCAGCGACGCGAGCGTGAAGGTCGCCAGGACGATGCGGCGCCAGGAAATGGTCGCGGTCATCGTGTGCTCCTCCGGGGGTTGGTGGTCAGCCGCCGTGCGTGTGCGGAGCGCCGATCGTGTACAGCAGGGTCGCCAGCGAGGCGAGCGTGAAAACTGCGAGAACCACGCGGCGCCAGGAAATCGTTGCGGTCATAGGTCACCTCCTACCGGAATCGGGGTACGCGTTTCTTGGGCCGTTCCTGACTCCCGCCGGTGCCGGCGCATCGCGAGCGCCACGACCGCGCAGGAGCCACCGCTGATCAGCAGGTCGCCGAGGCTGACGACCTTTTTCAGCGGAGCGATGGGAATGATGTCGCCGAGGTACGAAAGCCGCGTGCCGTCGCCGGCCGGCACATTCTTCGGCGTGGTGATTCCGGCCCTGAGCCCGGCCGCGTCGGCCGCCGCCGGCGAGTACGGCATCCGCCCGTTCAACCCGATCGCGACCGCATTCAGTGCGGCCCCGAGCACGATCGCGGCACCGGCGATCCGCAGCCCGGCGGGCCAGTGCCGCAGGTTGACCCCGAGCCACAGCAACACGGGCGCGAACACGACGGCCAACATGGCGCGGTCGCTGACGAACTCGCGCACCAGCGGCACGTAGTAATGCGCGACCTGGAGCCCGGCGGCGAGCCACAGCAGCCAGAGCCCACGGATTCGAATGGCCCAGAACCCGGCCAGCCGCCCGCCGGCCAGATACCCGATCCCGACGCCAACCAATGGCGGAATGACGACCAGCACCAGCATGCGAATGGACACGCCGCATCTCCCCGTTTCGCCGCGCGGTTACCATGCCATTCGTAACAGAGACAAACCCGAATCAAATGGGTCAAACGTCCAGCGCCGGCCGTCAATACGCTACAAAAGTCGACATGCACGGCCAATGTTGTGGCGATATGCGTAGCGCCTTCGGCTTCCCGCACAAGCCGGGGCATCGAGGTGTCGGACGCGGTCCGCGAGCAGGTCACCGCGTGCACCGACCACGACCAGCTGGACCGGTGGCTCGAGCTGGCCGCCACCGCGGAGTCGATCAAGGACATCGACGAGCGCTTCGCTGAGTGAAGCCGTGCGTCGCCGCCGCTCGCCAAGAACGAACGGCGAGCCGCGGCGGCGCTCAGGTGCCTGGGCGCTTGGTGTAGACGTGGCGGGGGTTGATCGACTCGTCGCTGGTGTAGTTCGTCAGCAGCAGCGACGGCGACTGGCCGTACAGCGGCATCGGGCGGCTGCCGAAGTGCAGTGGGCCGCCGGCCACGTTCTTGAACTGTAGGTGCAGCATGCTCCACGGGCCCGTCGGGTCCCACGCCGCGTGTTCGATCGTCCACGTGCCGTCGCCCGGGGCCGGGCTGGGGAATGCGAACGGTGGAGCGCGGAAGAGGAACGACACGTCATCGGCGTGGAACGATCCATCTGAATCGACAATTATCGATCTTCCGGTTGCCTGGTCCAGCCACTCGCCTATCACCTGGTCGCGGGTCACGTCTGCCGGCGGGCCGGGCTGCGCACGGTGGATCGATGTGCCTTCCACCCGGTGGTATCGCACCGCGTGGTCCAGGTCGGGGTCGCCGACATAGATGACCAGCTGTACCTCGTCCTGGACGCGTTGCACTTCCAGGTTGTTGCCGGACGCCGCCGGTACGCCGCGGTCGACGTCGAAGTACAGCGATACCGAGGCGTCCGGGCCGTCCAGGTGGCCGGCGAGCTTGCGGATCGACCACGAGCCGGAACCCGCGCCGGGGGACGGGCTTGCGCCGTCGCGGTTCAGCAGGTGCGTGAGGTTGTCGGCGTAGAAGTCCCCGTCGGAGAGGAACTCGATCCCGTCGCCGGTGCGGGTGTCCCGCCAGGTACCGACCAGCGCCTCGGGGGTCATGTCGACCCACTCGAACGACGAGTCCCCGCCACCGCCGCTCGGCGCGGCGAAGCACGCTCCCGTCAGCAGCAGCACGACGAACAGCAGACCGGTTCGCACGCCGTGATCGTAGGTCTTCGATGTGGCGAATACACGCCGGCGTTGTGAAGGGATCGTGCGGACACCCCGGCCGGGACCAGCCGGTGTCCGCGTGATGGGATCCAGCCGGAAGCGGGGGTGAACCGATGCGGATGCTCGTTGTCGGAGGGACGCGGTTCGTCGGGCGGCACATCGTCGAGCAGGCGATCGGGCGGGGCCACGAGCTCACGCTGCTGCACCGCGGGCGCAGCGGGGGCGGGCTCTTTCCACAGGCCCGGCACATCCTTGCCGATCGGAACGGCGACCTTGCGGCGCTGGCCGGCGGCGAGTGGGACGTCACCGTCGACGTCAGTGGATATCTGCCGCGCCAGATCCGGGACCTCGCCGACGCGCTGGACGAGCGTGGCGGGCGATATGTCTACATTTCGAGCGTCTCCGCGTACGCCGACCCGCCGCCTGGCTTCACCGAGGACGCGGCCCTGCGGGAACTGGAAGACCCGACGGTCGAGGAGATCACCGACGAGACGTACGGCGGGCTGAAGGCGGCCTGCGAGCGCGTCGCGCTGGACCGGTTCGGCAGCGGGACGCTCATCGTGCGGCCCACGTACGTCGTCGGGCCCTACGACCACCTGTGCCGGTTCACCTGGTGGATCGAGCGCGTCGCGCGCGGCGGCGAGATCCTGGCGCCCGGGCCGCCCGACGCCGCGATCCAGGTCATCGACGCCCGCGACCTGGCCGCCTGGACGCTCGACATGATCGAGCGGGGCGACGGCGGGGTGTTCCACGCGGCGTACCCCAAGCCGCCGTTCGCGTTCCGCGCGCTGCTGGAAGCGATGGTCGTCGAAGTGGGGCCGCCCGGCACGACGCTGACGTGGGTCGATCCCGACTTCCTCGACGAGCGGGGCGTCGACGCCGAGAGCCTGCCGCTGTGGTCCGCGTTCGATCCCGACGCGGGCGGCAACCTGGCCGACCCGTCGGCGGCGCTGGCGGCCGGACTGTCACCGCGCCCGCTGTCCGAGACGATCCGGGAGACGCACGCTTACGCAGTACAACATCCGCTGGAAGCGCTGCCCGAGCGCCTGACGCCCGAGCGTGAGGCGGCGCTGCTGGCCGAGTGGCACCAGCGCTGATGCCTCAGTCGAAGGCGACCCGGAAGTCGGCGATCAGCCCGTCGGCCCACCGGACCGTCAGCGTGCCGGCGCCGCCCTTGTCCCAGGCGATGCGCGCGATATCGACGTCCGCGGAAGTCTCGACCGTCTGCACGGTGATCGTGTCGTCGGGCGGGTCGGCCGAGTAGGCCGCGATGATGGCGTCGAGGCCGACGTACGGGCTGCCGGGGTCGCCCACGATGTCGAGCGTCGCGGTCTCGGCGAAGGCCGCCAGGTAGGCCTCCCACTCCCCCGTCCGCACCCCGTCGTTGAACCGCCGGCACTGCTCCAGCACGCGCTCCGCCATGGCACCTGTGTACCACCGAAATCGACGCCGGTCGACGTGGGGATGAAGGAACGACACAAGGGATGAAAGGGAAGCGGGCCAGGCGCAGAAGGGTTGGCGCGCACGTGACCGCCGGGGAGTCACGGGGCAAATGTGCGGACGCACTAGAGCGACAAAAGGGCCGGGGAAGAACAGAGCGGAAGGATTGGAGCGACGAAGCGGCCAGAGAAGCACGGGCGCGGAGGGCAGGAGGGCTGGCGCACGGGAGGGGTCGAGCGCGACACGGCTCAAGCGCGACACAGCTCTAGGGCGACACGGATCGATGGCTGGAGCGACGAGGCGGCCGGGCAGGAACAGAGCGGGGCGCTGCGGCCTCGACGCAAGGCCAACAAGACGCGGAACCCACCGGCCCGTGGAAGGATCGGGACGCCGAAGTCCCGAAGCAGGACCGGACGGAGATGGCCGATGGAGTTGCGGCGAGTGGCCGACATCGATCTCAGCGCGCTCACCCAGCGCGAGTTCCATCCGTCGCCCGCCGCGTGGGAGGACGAGGTCCTCTACTTCCTGCTCGTCGACCGGTTTGACGACGGCCTGGAGCGGCCGTTGATCACTGCCGAAGATCGTGGGAACGCCGTCGGTAGCGTGGAGGACGCCGAGCGGTGGCGGGATGCCGGAGCGACCTGGTGCGGCGGCAACCTCAACGGGATCCGGCGGCGGCTCGGGTACCTCGCGCGGCTCGGCGTCACCGCCGTCTGGATCAGTCCCGTCCTCAAGCAGGTGCCGGGCCAGGACACCTACCACGGCTACGCGACACAGAACTTCCTCGATGTCGACCCGCACTTCGGCACCGCGCAGCAGCTCAAGGAGCTCGTCGCCGCCGCGCACGACAACGGTATCCGGGTCGTGCTCGACGTCGTGCTCAACCATGCCGGGGACGTGTTCGGCTACGAGCCTGACAACCGGCCCGTGTGGATGGGGTCCGCGTACGACGTCAAAGGCTTCCGGGACGCCGACGGAAAGCCCACCTTGCCGTTCGCGAGCGTCCCCGAGGCCTGGCCGGACGGGGCCGTCTGGCCGGCCGAGCTGCAGCGGCCCGGCACATTCTCGGCCAAGGGACGCATCGTCGACTGGGATCGATATCCGGAGTACCTCGAAGGAGACTTCGCCGGACTCAAGGACATCAATCTCGGCCGCGGCCCCATCGACCAGTACCAGCCCTCCCCCGCCCTCCAGGCGCTGACCCGCGCCTACCAGTACTGGATCGCCTTCGCCGACCTCGACGGGCTCCGCGTCGACACCGTGAAGCACATGGACCCCGGCGCCGCCCGGTACTTCGCCTCGGCCATCCACGAGTTCGCGCAGTCCATCGGCAAGGAGCGCTTCTACCTCATCGCCGAGATCACCGGGGACCGCACGTTCGCGTACCGCACGCTGGAAGAGATCGGCATGGATGCCGCCCTCGGGCTCGCCGACGTGCAGGAGCGGCTCGAGCGGGTCGCCAAGGGCGCGGCCGATCCGCGGGAGTACTTCGACCTCTTCCGCAACTCGCTCCAGGTCGGCCGCGAGTCGCACACCTGGTTCCGGGACAAGGTCGTCACCGGCTACGACGACCACGACCAGGTCCGCAAGGGCCCGTGGAAGGCGCGGTTCGCCGCCGACAACCCGGAGATGGCCCGGGTGGCACTCGCCCTCAACGCCACCACCCTCGGCATCCCCTGCATCTACTACGGCAGCGAACAGCTCTTCGACGGCGCGGGCGGCGACGACCGGTACCTCCGCGAAGCGATGTTCGGCGGCGAGTTCGGCCCGTTCCGCAGCCGCGGCGCGCACGCGTTCGACGAGTCGCATCCCGTCTATGCGGAGCTGTCGAGAATCCTCGATCTCCGCAAACGCACGCAGGCGCTGCGGAGGGGTCGGCAGTACCTCAGGCCGCTCTCCACCGGCGGCGTCCGCTTCGAGCCGCCGGCGCAGCGCGGCCTGATCCCGTGGTCGCGCATCTTCGCCGATCACGAGGTATTGGTCGCTGTCAACACCGACCCGCGGACAGCACGCACCGCATGGGTCACCGTCGATGACGGGCTCCACGCCGCCGGCGACGCGCTGATCTGCCGGTACAGCACCGACCACAGCCTGGAGGGAAGTTTCACGCGCGTCGAGCGCCGCAACGGGAAATCGGTCCAGATCACCGTCCCGCCCGCCGGCGCGGTTATATACGAATAGGCAAATGACGATAGACTTCCCCGGTCCGCAAAGAGATCTTGATCGGGGAGGACCTCAATGCACAGACGTACCCTGCTGGCCACCGCCGCCGCCGGTGTCGCCGCCGGCCTCGCCATCCCGGGAACAGCCGCGGCAAGGACGACGTTCCCGGAGCTCATCGACCTGCCGCCCGGATTCCAGCCGGAGGGCATCACGGCCGGCCCGGGCACCACGTTCTACGTCGGCTCGCTCGCCACCGGCACGATCTACCGCGGCGACATCACCACCGGCAAGGGATCAACGTTCGTCGAACACAGCGACAGCGCCGCCCTGGGCCTGGAGTTCGACCGCCAGGGACGCCTCTGGGCCGCCGGCGCGGGCACCGGCGGCGCGACCGTGTACGGCGCCACCGGACGCAAGCTCGCGCAGTACAACTTCAATGGCACATTCGTCAATGACGTCGTCGTGACCGACGACGCCGCCTACTTCACCGACTCCTACCAGCCGGTGCTCTACAAGGTGCCGCTCCACCACCACCGGCTGCCCGGCCAGGACGCCGTCCGGACCATCCGGCTGCCGGGCGAGCTCGGCGACGCGGCCGGGTTCAACAACGGGATCGAGGCGACGCCCGACGGCCGGCTGATCATCGTGCAGATGCTCGCCGACCGCCTGCTCTCCTACGACCCGAAGCGCGGCACCGCCGCCCGGATCGACCTCGGCGGCGCCAGCGTCCTGCAGGGCGACGGCCTGCTCCGCCGCGGCCAGTATCTCTACGTCGTGCGGAACTTCTTCAACGTCATCGCCAAGTTCCGCCTGCACCCGAGCCTGCGGAAGGCCGAGCTGGCCGAGGAGATCACCCACCCGAAGTTCGACATCCCGGCGACGGTCGCCGGCTTCGGCCCGTATCTCTACGCCGTCAACGCCCGCTTCAACATCGCGGCCCCCACGCCGGAGACCACGTACAACGTCGTGCGGGTACGCGGATAGGAACCTGTGCCGGCGGTGGCGCCACCGCCGGCGTAGGGCAATACTCAGCTGGCATGGAGCCATCGATGGGCCGCGACCTCGCGCACGCGTTGCGCACCGGCCCGTTCTCCGCCGCGCTGCACCTCGCCATCGAGGACCGCGGGATCCGGCTGGAGGACATCCAGGACCGGCTCTCGACCGAAGGCGTGCACGTCAGCCTCACCACGCTGTCGTACTGGCGGCGCGGCCGCAGCCGGCCGGAGCGCCCCGACTCGATCAGGGCGGTCCGGCTGCTGGAGAAGATCCTGTCCCTGCCGGAGGAGTCGCTGATCGTCCAGCTCGGCCCGCGCCGCCCGCGCGGCCGCTGGCTCAGCCGCCCGCCGGGGACGATCGAGATCGACCGGTTGTTCGCCGACCACACCGGCGTCGCGAAGATGCTCGGCGACCTCGACCGCTGGCGATATCACGAGCTGACCCGCCTCAGCCTCCATGACCTGTACCACGTGGGCCCGCAGCGGCAGGAGAAGGGCCTGACGGTCCGCCAGGTCCTGCGCGCGAACGTCGACCGGGTGTCGCGGACGGTGGCGATCTTCGAGACCGACGACCTCGACGCGACCGTGACGGTGAACCCGGTGCGCAACTGCCGGCTCGGGCGGGTCCGCTCGGTGCCGACCGCCGGCCTGGTCGCCGCCGAGATCATCTTCGACCGGATCCTGACCCAGGGCGAGACGGTCGTGGTCGAGTACGAGTACCTCAGCGAGTCGAGCCTCCCGGCCAACCGCTACTACCGCGGCTTCGCGGTGCCGGTGACCGAGTACGTCATGCAGGTGCAGTTCGACGCGGACGCGGTGCCGGCCCGCTGCCACCGCTTCGAGCGGCGCGCGCTCAACGCGCCCGAGCAGGGCGTGGGCGAGGCCTGGATCGGATCCACCAACGGGGCACACCTGATCGGGTCAGATGTGCCCCCTGGCATCGTGGGAATGCGCTGGGAGTGGGAGTGACTAGTTCCCCGTCAGGGAAACGTCGTCGATCACGAAGCTGGTCTGCAGCGACCAGTCCTCGACGCCGGTGAACTTCACCGTGGCGGTCTGCCCGGCGAAGCCGCTGACGTCGACGGTCTTCTCGACGTAGCCGGTGGTCTTGTCGAGGTTCGTCCAGGTGCCCACGGTCGTGCCGCCCACGGTGAGGGTCAGCCGGTCGTAGACGACGTTCTCGTACTCCGCGGTGGTGATGCGGATCCAGAACCGCAGGGTGACGCCGGCGCAGCCGGCCGGGACGGCGACGGCCTGCGACAGCGTGTCGGTCTGCACCTGGCCGCCGCCGTTGAGCCACGCGTTGCGGGTGCCGCTGCGCGCGGGGTACTGCGTCCACGCCCCGATGACGTTCGCGGTCGCGGTCCACGGGGACGTGCCGTTCTCGAAGCCGGGGTTACCGACCGGTTGGGTGGGCGAGCAGCCGCCGCCCGTGGTGACCGTCCAGGTGAAGGTGGCCTGGCCGGTCCGGCCGGCGGCGTCGGTGACCGTCACGGTGACGTTCGACGTGCCCGCCGTCGTGGGCGTGCCGGTGATCCGGCCGGTGGAGGCGCCGACGGCCAGGCCGGTGGGCAGGCCGGCGGCGCTCCAGGTGTACGGGCCGGTGCCGCCGGACGCCTGCAGCTGCAGGTCGACGGCCTGGCCCACCGGCGTGGTGCGGTTGCCGGGGTTGGTCACCGCCGGGTCGCCGGGGTTGCCGCCGCCGATGAAGCCGGTGTACAGCAGGACGTTCGGGGAGCCGCTGCCCGGGCTGGCGATCTTGCCGGTCGTGCCGTTGGTCACCAGCGCGTTGCGGACCTGAGCGGGGGTGGCGCCCGGGTTCGCGCCGAGGTACAGCGCCGCCGCCCCGGCGACGTGCGGCGACGCCATCGAGGTGCCGGTCATCGTGGCGCTGCCCGTGTTGCTCGAGTAGGAGGCGGACACGATGCTGGTACCGGGCGCGAACAGGTCCAGGCAGGAGCCGTAGTTGCTGGTCGAGTTGCGCGCGTCGGAGCTGTTCGAGTTGCCGACCGTGATCGCCGCGGAGACGGCCTGCGGGCTGTAGTAGCAGGCGTCGTCGCCACTGTTGCCGGCCGCCTGGACGAACTGCACGCCCGAGCTGATGAGGCTGGTGACCGCGCTGTCCATGGCCTGGCTGGTGCAGCGGCTGCCGCAGCCGATGCTGTAGTTGGCCACGGCCGGCTTCTGGGCGTTGGTGCGCACCCAGTTGATGCCGGCGATCAGGTCGTCGTTCGTCCCGGTGCCCTGGCAGTCCAGGACCCGGACCGACACCACGCTCGCCTGCTTGGCGACGCCGTACGTGGTGCCGACCGCGGTGCCGGCGACGTGCGTGCCGTGGCCGTGGCAGTCCGCCGGGTTCGAGTCGCCGTCGACGATGTCGGTGCCCGGCCTGACCCGGCCGCTGAAGTCCACGTGACTCGCGTTGAGCCCGGTGTCGAGCACGTAGACGGTGACACCTTTGCCGGGGTCGGCCGGATAGGTGTACCGCTGGTTCAGCGGCAGGCTCGCCTGGTCGATGCGGTCGTCGCCCCAGTTCGGCGGGTTGTTCTGGGTGTCCTGCACGGTGATGCGCTGGACCTGCTCGACGCTCGCGACGGCCGGGTCGGCGGCCAGCCGGCGGGCCTGCCCGGCGCTCATGGCGCCGGAGAACCCGTTGTCGAACAGGTGCCGCGGCTGGCCGTACCGCCTGGACAGCTCGGTGCGCTTGCCGCCGTCCTTGAGGGTCACGATGTACCGGCCGGGCACGGCGTCGGGGCTGTCGGCGTAGAGGATGGCGCCTTCCGCCTGAGCCTGCGCCGCCGTGGTGGTGCCGATCGCCGCGACCAGCGCGGCGAGCACGGCGATGGGGAGCTTTCGCAACACGGTGGAGACCTCCTTGGGGGTGGCCGGCTCCGGAGCCGGGCCGGTCGGCGCCGACCCCGGAGGGCTGTGACGACGCTAGGAGGCCGCGCATCGAACGGGGAACGTCGATGAACAGACGTCCGCGTTCGTTGCCGTCAAAACTGTTTATGAACCGTGCAAGACTGGCCGGATGACGACTCTCGGCGCCGTGTTCCTGCCCCAGCTGCCGCCCGAACGCCTCCGGTCCGTCGTGCAGGCCGCCGACCAGGCCGGGCTGGAGGAGCTGTGGCTGTGGGAGGACTGCTTCCTGGAGAGCGGCATCGCCACCGCGTCCGCCGCGCTCGCCTGGAGCACCTCCCTGCGGGTCGGCGTCGGCCTGCTGCCCGTGCCCCTGCGCAACGTGGCGCTCACCGGCATGGAGGTCGCCACGCTGTCCCGGCTGTTCCCCGGCCGCGCGTTCGTCGGCGTCGGCCACGGCGTGCAGGACTGGATGGGCCAGGTCGGCGCGCGGGTCGAGTCGCCGGTGACCCTGCTGCGCGAGTACACCGCCGCCCTGCGCGCACTGCTGGCCGGCGAGCGCGTCACGACCGCCGGCCGCTACGTCCGCCTGGATGGCGTCGCGCTCGACTGGCCCCCGACGGGGCCCACGCCGATCCTCGTCGGCGCGGTCGGCCCCCGCACCCTGCGGCTGTCCGGGGAGGTCTCCGACGGGACGATTCTCACCGGAGGGACGGATCCGGCAGGTGTACTGCGGGCGCGTGCGCTCGTCGACGAGGGCCGCGCGGCGGCCGGCCGCTCCGCGGCCCACCCGATCGTCGTCTACCTGCACGCCGCGACCGGCGAGGGCGCTGCCGAGCGGATGGCCGCCGAGCGGGAGCGCTGGGGGTACCAGGGAAGGAACCCCTCCGACGTGACGGTGGTGGGTGACGAGCACGCGATCGCCGAGGCGGTGAACCGCTGGGCCGCGGCCGGCGCCGACAGCGTCATCCTCCAGCCGACCCCGGACGACCCGGACCCGGAGGGCTTCATGCGTTTCGTGGCCGAGCGCGTCCGCCCGCTGGTGGGCTGACGTGGCCATGGAGCGGGCCGTGGTGCCCGACCTCGTCGGCCTCACCGCGCGGGAGGCACACCACCGCGCCTACTACGCCGGCGTGCTCGCGTCCGGCGTCGACCCGGACGGCCCGCCGCTGGTGGTGCTCAGCCCGCCCACGGCGTGGGTCGTGACGGCCCAGCATCCGGCGCCCGGCACGGTCGTGGAGCGCCGGGCCTTCGTGGTGGTGTCGTTCGCCGGTGACCGCGAGCCGCTCCGCCCGGCGCCCGACCGGCTGTCCGGCGCCTCGGAGGTGGAGGAGTGAGCAACGCGGCGATCGACGGGGTGGCCGCGAGCGGCATCGCGTACCGGATCGTGGAGCACGGGCCGGTGCGCAGCCTGGCCGAGGCCGCCGCGGCCCGCGGGGTCGCGGTGCCCGACGTGGTGAAGACGATCGTGGTGCGGCTGGCCGACGACGACTTCCGGTTCGTGCTCGTGCCCGGCGACCGGGTCATCTCGTGGCCGAAGCTGCGGGCACTGCTCGGGGTCAGCCGGATCTCGATGCCGGACGCCGCGACCGCCAGGGCGGCGACCGGCTACGAGCGCGGCACGATCACGCCGTTCGGCTCGACCACCGCCTGGCCGGTCGTCGCCGACGAGCGGGTCCGCGGCCGGGAGATCACGCTCGGCGGCGGCGCGCACGGCGTGGCGCTGGCGGTCTCCGCCGACGCCGCACTGGCGGCCCTGGAAGCGACCGTCGCCGATGTCTCCGACCCCGAGCCCACCTGACCCCGAGCCTGCCGGCTAGCGGCGCGGACGGTGCGGGGCTAGGCGAGGCGGAAGTCGGCGAAGTCGAAGCCGGGTGCGACGACGCAGCTGACCAGCACCGGCTCGGTGCCGGTCGGAGTGGCCGCCTGCCAGGAGCCCGCCGGGATCAGCACCTGCGGCCGCTGGCCGGCGGCCACGTCGGGGCCGAGGGTCGCCACCGGGCCGTCCGCCGGAGCCGGGCCCGAGCCGCCGAGGCGGAGCTCCAGCGGGCCGCCCGAGTGCCAGAACCACAGCTCGTCCGAGCGCACCACGTGCCAGGCCGACGACTCCCCCGGGTGCAGCAGGAAGTAGATGGCCGTCGCTGCCGCCCGCGGGCCCTCGTAGCCGTCCGGGGTGAAGGTGACGGCGGAGCGCCACGTCTCGCGGTACCAGCCGCCCTCGGGGTGCGGTTGCAGGTCCAGCTGGGCGGCCAGCGGCGGGCGCGGTGTGGTCATGCGCACAACCGTATCGGGCCTAACGGACGGTGCCCTGTGGTACGCCGCCTTGCGATGCTTGCGGCGTGAGGCTGGAGTCGCGCGGGGGCGCGTTCATCGAACTGCACATGGTCGACGGCGGGGTCGTCGACGGGGTCGTCGACGCCGGGGACGGCCGCGCCTGGATGTTCCGCGCGCCGTGCCTGACCCGCGACGAGGCGCGGCTGCTCGGCGACTGGCTGCTGCGGGTCGCCAAGGGCCGGGTCGAGCTGTATGAGCGGCTCACCTTCGCCGCGCCCGAGCTGAGCTTCGCGTATGACGAACATGAGTACGGGCAGCCCCGCATCACCGTCGGCTTCTCCCGCGCCGCCGCGCCGGCCTGGCTCGGTGACGAGCAGGACCGCACGTTCGACTACCCGCTCACCCTGGACCTGTCCCCGGAGTCGCTCGAGTCCGCCGCGGTGGACTGGGAGCGGGAGGTGCACTGATGGCCGTCGAGTTCGTGCACGAGGACCACATCCTGTCGCTGGAGGGCCGGGTGCTGGAGATCTTCTCGCGGCACACCAACGGCGAGTCCTACCGCTTCCACGTGGCCTTCCTCGGCGTGTTCGTGAAGCCGAAGGGCGACCGCTACAAGGTGCAGCTGGGAAAACCCATGGGTGAGATGGTGTTACCCACCGTCACGCTCACCCTGGACGCGGCCGAGTTCGAGCGCTTCCGCGCGTTCATTGCGCTGGCCACCGCGGCCCGCGACGGCGCGCCCTAATACGATCGCCGGATGCGACGCATCGGGGCATTGCTGCTGATCATCGCCCTCACGGCCGGCGGATGCGGCGACGGCGCCGCTGAGCAGGACGCGGGCCGCGCCCTCGGCGGCGGGCCGGGCGCGAGCGGGGAGCCGGCCTCCCC